>CAZEVL010000018.1:0-22854 GCA_964515795.1 uncultured Clostridia bacterium
ATATTCCCGTAAGACAGCTCGGTTGCTGTTCGGGAGATTTGGCGGACTTGAAGTATAAGAGCTGCGACGTCGAGGCGTGGAGCCCCAGACAGCAGAAATATTTCGAGGTCGGGTCTTGTTCTAACTTGACGGACGCGCAGGCGAGAAGATTGTCCATTCGTTACAAGGACGACGACGGTAAGACGAAGCTTGCCCATACGCTGAACAACACGGTCGTCGCGCCTCCGCGTATGTTGATCGCTTTTGTGGAAAATCATTTGCAGGCAGACGGCAGTGTGACCATTCCCGAAGTGTTGCAGCCGTATATGGGTGGTAAAAAGTTGATTAAACCGAACAACTAAAACGGTGTGCCCGTGTATGTGTATACCGAAGCAAAGCAGATAAAGACCGCTACCGTGTACGCGGTCTTTTATAATGTATCGTCTTTACGAAAACGCAACCGTATATGCGTGCAACGGGGAAAGACTTACTTTTTTGTGCGGATAGGACGTAACGGCGGGAAAAGCTTTGCGTTTTTTACGAAAGTGTGTTATAATACAAATGAAAAACAGGCGACGGGTTGTCGCAAAAAAGGGAAGTATGCGATATTTATTTTTCGACATAGAATGTTCGGTGGTATCGAAAACGGCGGCGAAGATTTGCGCTTTCGGTTATTGTCTGACCGATGAAAAGTTTCATATTATCGAGAAAGAGGACTTGCTCGTCAATCCGCAGGGCGGATTCCATTTGACCGATCGGAAGGGCGCACAGGGGCTTGTTTTGCCGTATAAGTACGAGGAGTTTAAGCAATACCCCACGTTTCCCGAACGCGCGGAAAAAATCTATGCGTTGTTGCAGGATCGGGATACGCTCGTTATCGGGCATGCGACGATGAACGACGTGAAGTATCTCAATTTGGAAAACAAACGGTTCGATTTACCGCCGTTACGGTTCGCGTATGCGGATACGCAATTTTTATATATGCATTTGGCGAACGATTTTTCGCGACAGTTCGGGCTCGGCGCAATTGCGGAACAGCTCGGGGTGGAGTTTGTCGCGCATAGGGCGGTGGACGACGCATATGCAACGATGCGCGTCGCCGAGGCGATGTGCAAGGCTAAGGGGAACGTGTCGCTGAAAACGTTGTTGGACGAGTATGAAATCGAGCTCGGTAAAATAGAGAATTATGAAATCGAGTTGCCTTCCTCTACGGCATTTAAGGCGTATAAAAAGGAGCAAGAACGGAAAAAAGAGGCTCGGGAAAGGCAGAGGGCGGAATTTCACGTCTTTGTCGATAAGGAAAAGCGTCGGCGCGCAAAGGTCGGGAAGCTTCGAGATAAAAAGTTTTGTTTTTCGCACGTGTTGGAGCTGGAAACGGAGCTTGCGAAAGGTTTGCTGAAAAAAGCGTTTGCGCAAGGCGGTTTCTACACGTATCATGCCGAGGAGTGCGATTTGTACGTATGTTTTGAAACGGAAAGCGGCTTGCGCCGTAAGTCGGCGGAAGGTCGGGCGCGTATTTTTACGCCCGAAGAATTTGAAAAGTATATCAGTGAGTAACGATATGTGTAATTTACCGATCGAATTTGTAGAAAGAATGAAGAAACAGCTTCCCGAAAACGAATGGGAAGCCTTTTTCGCTTGTTACGAAAACAAGCATTTTAAGGGCGTGCGCGTAAACCCGTTGAAAGGGGAGAGGAATGCGTTGAAAGAGAAAATAGCCTTTGTCGGAAAGCCTGTTCCTTGGGAAGAGAACGGCTTTTATACCGACGAGGAAAAGCCCGGACAATCTCCCTATCACGCCGCGGGGGTGTTTTACTCGCAGGAGCCGTCCGCTATGTGTGTCGCACCTCTTTTGGACGTTCAATCGGGGGAACGAGTGCTCGACTTATGCTCTGCGCCGGGCGGCAAAGGAACGCAGCTTGCTTGTAAAACGGACGGGAAAGGGCTTATCGTGTTGAACGAGCCGGTTTTTGCAAGGGCGAAGATTTTATCGCAGAACGTAGAGCGTTTGGGGATTAAAAACGCTGTTGTCGTAAGCGAATTGCCCGAGAATTTGTCCGTGAAGTTCGTCGAGTATTTCGATAAGATTTTGGTGGACGCGCCTTGTTCCGGTGAGGGTATGTTCCGTAAAAACGCCGAGGAGGCGTTGGGAGAATGGAGTGTGGAAAACGTGCGGCTATGTGCGGAAAGGCAAAGAAGAATTTTAGACGAGGCAACGAAAATGTTGCGCGTCGGCGGAAAGATGGTGTACTCCACCTGCACGTTTGCGAACGAGGAAGACGAGGGGCAGGTGTGCGATTATTTGCAAAGACATTCCGAAATGCGCTTGTTGAAGCAGGAGAAATTGTATCCGCACAAGGTGGAAGGGGAAGGACATTTCGCCGCGTTATTCGAAAAAACGAGTTCTACCGAGGGGGATGCGCTGCGAGTCAAGGACGGGAAACCTCGGATCGGGCAAGAGGCGAAAAAAGCATACGAAACGTTTGAAAAACAATTCTTTTTTGAAAAATTTGCGACGCGTTTACATGAAGCGGGCGGCGTTTTGTACGATTTGCCGGAGGACGTGTTCGATTGGAAAGGCTTGCAGGTTCTGCGCGTCGGGATAAGGCTCGGCGAAGTGAAAAACGGACGGTTCGAGCCTTCGCATTCCTTAGCGATGGCGGTTAGCGCGAACGCTTGCAAAAATACGGTGGATTTATCGGCGGACGACGAGGCAGTGAAAAAGTATTTTCGCGGTGAAACGTTGTCTGTACCCGAGGTGCAAAACGGTTGGTGTTTGGTCTGTATGGACGGCTTTCCGATCGGCTTGGGCAAAGCCGTCAACGGCACGATGAAGAATCACTATCCGAAAGGTTTAAGGAATTAAATGCGGTAAGCATAACGTAGCGGAAACGCCGTACTGCCTGAAAAAGATGGCAGTACGGCGTTTCTTGTTTCTGTTCGCGCGGTATGGGAAAAGGCTCTCCGGTATACGGAGAGCCTTTCGCTTATCGTTTACAAACGCTTATTTGTTCGATTTTTTATTTTTGTCGAGAAGTGCTTGTGCGTTCTTCTTTTTGCGAACGTTTTTTGCTACTTTTTGAATAA
The DNA here is from genome assembly GCA_964515795.1 of uncultured Clostridia bacterium. Taxonomy (GTDB): domain Bacteria; phylum Bacillota; class Clostridia; order Christensenellales; family Borkfalkiaceae; genus Scatosoma. The sequence continues at coordinate 3,067 of CAZEVL010000018.1, forward strand.
TGATGCTTGCTACGGCGATCAAGAGAACGATTGCCACGGAGATGGAGCTTGCCAACAACCAAACGTTGGTTTCGCTGTCGTTATCTTGGTCGTCATCGTCGTCCGTCGTCGTGTCGTCGTCCTTTTCGTCGGGCGTTACCGTCTTTTCGGACAATGCATAGTCGGCGTATACCTCGTAAACGTTTTCGCCTTCATATTTCAAGAACGCGATGCCCTCGGTTTGTTCGGAGGGGAGGTAGCTTTCGTAGCTGTAACCGATTTCGTTTTCATCAATCGTTTCGTTGTAACGAAGATATTTCGCGCTGTCGAAGAAAGAGAATACGCTCTCGAAATAGTTGTCTTCGGAAACGCTGTCCTTTCTTTCTTCCGCCAATTCCGTAAACGTATCGGACGTTACGTCGTCGACGGTGTAGGAGTCGAAGATCACGTAGGAACCCGCAGGATTACCTGCGCCGTTGCGTGCGCCGCTCCAAACTTCCAAACGATAATTCTTAGCCGTGTCGCCCGTATGAATATTGAACGATATGGTTGCCCACTTGCCGTGCGTCGAGCCGATTTCAAACGACATGCCGCTGCTTTGCGTAGCCGTGTAACGAGGAGCGAGCGAGGATACGGAGGACAAATCGCTTACAAGGATCGTCATTGCGCGATCGGCATAGTAGTTGCCGTCTTTATAATAATAAGCAATGCCGTCTTGCCCTTCGTTGTCCCACTTGTCGTTGTAGTTGTAGGACGCGCCGCCGTCCGCAACGATCAAGTTGCCTGCGGAGTCTTTTTCGTAGTTTGCAAGGTTTGCGAAATATGTGTTTGCGTCAACGCCGCTCGCACCTTCCCAAGAAGGATTTACTTTGTAAAGTCCGTTTGCCTGCAATTTGAATGCGACGTCTTTCTTTTGGAAATGTTCGTCGGAAGGATCTTTCGCGCAAATATTGCCGTCGTCGTCATACCAGTAGGTTACCTGTCTGTTTACGGAAAGCGTGTTTTGGAAAGAATCGTCGTTCATATCGGTGAGATATACGTATGCTTTCGTGCCGTCGCTTACCTTCACGCGGAAGGAAACCGTTTTGTAGGTGCTTGCGGCAATCGTGGTGGATTTGCCGAGGAACCCGTAGGCTTTTTCGTCTGCTTTCTCGTTGTAGATAACGAGCGGTTGCGTCGCGTCGCCGAAGATGCCGTTCCAGTCGCTCGCGCCGAGCTGTTCGAAAATTTCGGAATAGTTGTTCGCGTATTCTTTATTCAAAAGACCTGCGGTTTTCTTTGTATTGATGTCCGTGTTCGTACCGTTGGAAACGTACAAGCTGTCGCTGTAAACGCCTTTATAATTTTTTGCGTTTGCGTAACCGTTTTCGATTGCGTTGGTAGGAACGCCCGCAACGGAGTCGAATCCGCTGTCGCCGCTCGCTTCCGTAACGTCGCCCGTCAAGGAAACGACCTTTGCGAAGTCACCTGCGGTTGCGCATTCGAATTCGCTGTCCGAAAGCTCGTAGGACTGGAATCCGGAGAATGCCGCAAACCCTGCATAGTAGGACGTTTTCGTCGTGCCGACCACGGTAGTGGAACCGTACGTGAAATCTAACGTGAAAGTCTTTGCGGAATCCGTTTCGTTATATACGAAGAAGAAATACTGTTTCCAACCGTCGTAAATATCTTCTTCTTCGCCGACGTCTGTCGAACTGAGCGTCGTCGTATCGATCGAACTGAACGAGGTTTTGTTGTTAGCGTCTTTCAAAGTAACGCCCGCACCCGTGTAGCCGTCCATTTCCGAAGTCTTTACGAAGAAAGAAACTGCGAGGTATTTGTCTGCGGCTACTTCGAACGTGTAATCGGATTCTGCGGTGTAAGCCGCGCCGTCCGCACTGAGGAGCAACAACAACGCTTCGTTGTCGAGGAAATCGTTGCCCTTGAAGTAGTTGTCGTAAACGTTTTGCAAATAGGGGTTGCCGGAACCGTCCAAAGCCGCCGTGTTTTTATACACCTGCGTTTTGTCGTTGGAGGTGTTCAAACCGAGCCCGGGATAAACCGTCGCCGTAGTGCCGTTTGCAGCCGTGTAAAGCGTCGTACCGACTTTTTCCGTTGTGGGAGCGACGTTGTTGATCGAATTTAAGAAAGAAAAGTCTTTCAGTTCGCCGTAGAAATCGAGGGCGAACACGGTCTCGTCGGAGAGGTATGCGTCTACGGTTTTATCTTCTTTGGAAGACTCAAAACCTGCGCATTCCAAGGTGTTCGTATTCTTTTCGAATTCGCTCGCCGAAATGGTTTCGCATTCGATATCGTCGAAGAACGCATAACCGTTTACGTAATCCAAACGATCCGTGCCACCGCCTTGACCGAGCCCTAACACGACGTTAAACGTCGTATCGACAAAAGAAGAACCGCGGAGATAGAAAGTATATTGTTTCCAACCGTTGTTTTCGGTCACGTTGTCGGTGTTGATGTTTTTCACTTCGTACGCGTCCATCGTCTTGCCGCCGACGGAGTGCGTGATGCTGATATATGCGCCTTTGCCTACCGCGTCTTGAATTTCACCGTTGGAGGAAGCGCACTGCAATTCACTCGTCTTTACCCAAACGGAGAAAGTAACCGCCGTACCGGGTGCAACCGTAACGGTAGAGGAAGAAGTATACTTTTGCGCCGTACCGACGTTCTTATAGGTAGACGTGGAATCCGTTTCGGGGTATTGATTATGAATCATGAGGATATTCGTATCCTCTGCGCCGTCGTGCGTACCGGGGTTTTCGCAAGAGGGAAGGTCTTCGGAATCTACGTTGAAAGACTGATAGAAATCCAATTCTTTGGAAATCGTTTTGTCTTTGTTTTCCGATCTTGCTTTCCATGCTTCGATGAAGGCAAGTTTATCCTTCGCGGTCATATTGCTCCACTGCTTTTCGGCTTCTTCGTCGCTGAGTTCCGCGGCGTTGGCTACGTTGGATGTCGTTAAGTTTTTCCAAGCGTCGTCGGAAACGTCGATGATACCGCTTGCGGCTTTGGAGGAGAGTGCGCTCCCCGAAGTAGCGGAATTTACCGAACGAGTCCAACCCGTAGCGGACGTGCCGATGAGGTTAAGACCGTTGTTTTTGTCGAACGTTTTGAAATTGCCGTTCTTAATCAACGCATTGTCGATTTCTTCTTCGCTCGAAGCCGACGAAGAGGAAGAGGAACTGGAACTGTCCTCGTTGTTGCACGCGGCAAGCGCACCGAAAGAGGAAGCCATTAGTGCCGATAACAAGAGTGCAAGAAGTTTTTTCTTGCGGTTTTCAATACTTCTGTTCATGTAACCACCTTTGGTTTTTGTTTTTATCCTGAGATTTCGCATCGCCTGCGTTTCGTATGAAACGAATGCGCACGCGCCTACGATATTGCACTATACTATTTTAATACAAAATTGTTTTGTTGGCAAGCGTTTACGGCGTAAAATATAAGAAAAAGTTTTATAAAATCAAAAAAAATGCATAGAATATTGAAAAAGAGTGCGAATCGCGTGCGGGAGGGCGTCTGAAATGGAAAAAAGCGGGAAAGTACGAAACTTGTTTTGCGGAGCGGCGGTCGGGGCGGCGAACGGCATATTCGGGGGCGGTGGAGGAATGCTTGCCGTGCCGTTGTTGCAAAAGACGGGCTTGGACGAGCGTCGTGCGCATGCTACGGCGATCCTATTGATTTTGCCCGTTTCGGCGTTTTCTTTTTTGTTGTATGCGTTTCGCGGAATCTACGATGTCGGCGTGTTGTTGCCGACGTCGCTCGGGGTGACGGCAGGCGGCCTGTTGGGCGCGAAATTACTCGGGAAATTGCCTCTCGAAATCGTGCACGTGTTATTTGCGTTGTTGCAAGCGGCTGCGGGCGTTTCTTTGCTGTTTCTTTGAAAAAACAATCGGGCAGGTGTGAGTTTTATAAAAAGTCGACGCACCGTGTATGTGTTGGAATCCGTTTAAGAGAGTTTGCAGGTAACGGCAGATTGAATGCATACACGGTTGCTTCGTACATATGAGTTTTTACGTGTATTTACTGCTTGGTTTTTTTGGCGGCATACCTGCCGGTATGGGTATGGGCGGAGGAACGGTGACGATACCTCTGTTGGTTTTGATAGGCGGAGTGGAACAAAAACTGGCGCAATGTGCGAATTTGTTCGCTTTTTTGCCGATGAGTGCGTTTGCTTTGAAAACGCACGCCGAAAATAAATTGCTTTCCGTAAACGGAATAGGTTGGGTAATCGTACCGGCGTTGTTGTCTGCCGCGGCGGGTACGGCGGTCGCCGTGGCGCTTCCGTCTGCGCTTTTGAAAAAAGCTTTCGGGATTTTTCTGGTTTTCCTTTCCATGGCGGGGCTGAAAAATTCCTCGGTCGGAAAAGGTTGACATGGTCGGGGATTTTGTGCTACAATCAATCGGTTGAACGGAGGCGATATGGCGAACTATAAATATATTTTATTCGATTTGGACGGCACGTTGATTTATTCTCACCCCGGCATTTATAACGGTTTTCGATATGCGTTGAAGGCTTTGGGCGAAGAACCGCCCACCTCGGAACAGTTGAGCGGTTGTATCGGTCCGTCCCTCATGTATTCTTTCCAAACTTTTTTCGGGATGAGCGAGGAACGGGCAAAGCTCGCTACTGCGAAGTATCGAGAGGAATACGGTCGAACGGGCGTTTTCGAAAATACGCCGATCGAAGGTACGACGGAAGGTTTGAAGGCGTTGCGCGAGGCGGGATACGTTTTGGCGATGGCTACGTCGAAACCGAAAATATATGCTGATCAAATTGCGGAGCGTTGGGGATTTACCGAATTTTTAACGGAAATCGTCGGACCGGGAACGGACGGGAGTTTGCCGACGAAAGCGTCCGTAATCGCCGAGGCGATGCGTCGTTTGGGCGCAAGCCGCGAAGAGTGTTTGATGGTCGGGGACCGATTCCACGACATCGAAGGTGCGAGAGAGAACGGCATGGCTTGCGCGGCGTTGAAGACGGGATATGCCGCGGCGGGGGAGTTTGAAAAGTGGCAGCCCGATTATTTGTTCGAGGACTTTGCGGAGTTTACGCGATTTTTGTTACGTAATCGGTAACGAGAGAACACAACCGCGAAACGAGGAAATCGTTTCGCGGTCTTTTGCGTAGTAGAGAATATAAAGTGTAGAGAATTGACAAATTGTACAAAAAAAAGCATTTAAATTGTGCAAGTTGAGAAAAAATGCGAAAAATTCACAAAAAATTTCAAAAAGGGTATTTACAAATCGCGCGAAATGTGGTAAACTATGGGAAAAATATAATGCAGGACGGGTGTTGTCTGGACAAGCCGTTTCGGGGAAAAGATAGAATACACACTTTGCGGGAAAAAAGGCTCGCAGAGAATACGAGAAAAGGAATAGAGGTAGCAGAAAGTGGAAAAAATCGGTATTATTGACTTAGGGTCGAATACGGCTCGACTTGTAATCGTCAATATGTTTGCGGACGGACATTATATGGTCGTGGACGAGTTGAAGGAGAGCGTTCGACTCGGTCAGGATATGGATAGAGACGGGTTTTTGAAACCGCAAAGAATTGCGGAAACGGTCAAGACCTTGAAAATGTTTAAGCGGCTTTGCGATACGAGCGGCGTAGAGCGAATCATCGCCGTGGGAACGGCGGCTGTTCGCCGTGCGAAGAATCAGCGTTCGTTTTTGGACGAAATTCAGGTAAGTTGCAACATTACCGTTCGCGTGTTGTCGGAAGAAGAGGAGGCGCTCCTCGTGTATCGCGGCGTAATCAACTCGATGGATATTCCCAAGGGTTTGATTTTAGAAATCGGAGGCGGCAGTACGAAGATTATTTATTACAGCCGCAGAAGCGTGTTGCATTACGCGTCGTTGCCGTTCGGGGCGGTGACTTTGACGGATTTGTTCGAAAACGACGATTCTCCCGAGTCGGCGGCGAAACACGTAGAGGAATTCTTCTCGGAGCATTTGAAAAAATTGCCTTGGTTGAAGGAAGTGGACGCCGAAACGCAGATGATCGGCGTGGGCGGTTCGTTTAGAAATTTGTTCAAAATCAGTAAACTTGTTCGCAAATATCCTTTGGATACGGTGCATAACTATAAAATGGCGGTGGAAGATTTTACCGGTATTTACGATATGTTGAAGGCACTCGACGTCGATAAACGGAAAAAGATCAAAGGTCTTTCTCCGGCGCGCGCGGACATTATGCCTGCGGCAATGGCGGTGGTGAAGTCCTTTGTTTCGTATATGAATATCGAAACGTTTACGATCAGCGGTTGCGGATTGCGCGAAGGTTTGATGGTCAATCAGGCGTTGCCGATTACGGTCGAGAAGCCGATTTCCGACGTGTTGACCTATTCGTTGGACAGACTCGTAAAATATCACGGTTGCGACGTGAAACACGTCGAACACGTTTTGATGCTTTCCGTGCAACTGTTTAAGCAGCTTCGCGTGTTGCATAAGTTCCCTCGTCAGTATCTTAAAATCTTAAAAATCGCGGCGAGCTTGCACGATATCGGCAGGGCGATGCAGTATTACAATCACGCAAGACACAGCTGTTATATGATGCTCGGTTCGTTGATTTGCGGCGCTACGCATAGGGAAATCGTTATGGCGGCGTTTGTGGCGGGCTGCCACAACCGCGAGGATATTCCGATGGCGGATTGGCAAAGATACAAGGGCATTGTGGAAGAGGACGATTTGGACGCGGTGAAGAAACTCGGCGTGTTGCTTCGTATCGCGGAAAGCTTGGATAGGACGCAATGCGGCGTGGTAACGGGTTTGAATTGCGACGTGCTCGGCGATTCGGTGATTATGAAAACCATCGTCGAAGGGGGCGCGGCTTTGGAAATTCGCGACGCGGAATGCGCAAATGCCGAATTCAAAAAAGCATTTAGGAAAAATCTTGAAATATTGTAAAACTCGGGTCGGGGTCGGGCGTATGCTCGGCTCCGACTATATGAATTTTTAGGGAGCGGCTTCGTTGCGGCGAAACCGCGCGGAGAAAAAAATGGAATGGATTTTAGCGAGCGCGTCGCCCCGTCGCAGGGAGCTGCTTGCGGAGTTGATACCGTCGTTCGGCGTACAGCCCGCGTGCGGTGAGGAGAAGATGCGAAATATACCGCCGAAAGATTTGGTGCAAAGTCTTGCGGCACAAAAATCGCGAGAGGTTGCCGCTTTGGAAAGTTCCAAGGGAAAGCTGGTGCTCGGCTCGGATACCGTGGTGGTTTTGAACGGGGAAATCCTCGGAAAGCCGAAGGACGAAACGGACGCCGTGCGTATGTTGCAAAGCTTGTCGGGGCAGGCGCACCACGTCTACACGGGCGTTTGCGTGACGTTGGTGACGGAATCGGGGATGCGGAGTTGGCAAGCCGCGGACGATACGGAGGTTGTTTTCGAAACGTTGACGAAACGGCGTATTGACGAGTACGTGGCAAGCGGTTCTCCGATGGATAAAGCCGGTGCTTACGGGATTCAAGACGGCGGATTGGTCAGGGAGATTCGAGGCAGCTTTTCCAACGTGGTGGGACTTCCTTTGGAACTCTGTAAACGGTTGTTTACGGAAATAGGCGAAGAGCTCGGTGAGAAATTGCTGTGAACGCATACCTGTATGGCGCATTTTTTTGACATGCCAACCGTGTATGCGTTAAAAATTTTACAAACGAGAATACCGTGTGCGCGTTTGTTTTTATTGAACGGCGCAGACGGAAAGAGGTACGGGAATGATTAAACTTGCAATCGATTTAGGTTCGATGATGACGAAAATATACCGCGCGGATACGAATAACGGTATTGTTCTCGCCGAACCGTCTTGCGTGGCGGTCGTCGGGGATTTGAAAGAAATCAAGGCGATCGGGAAAGACGCGAAAAATTTAATCGGAAAGACGGCGGAGTTTACCAACATAATATACCCGATCTATGAAGGCGAAATCGTCGATATGCGTCTTGCGACGGAAATGTTGAAGGAGTTTTTGTCCCGTATCGACGTAAAAGCGGTGGCTTTGAAACGCGCGCAGGTGCTAATCAGCGTGCCTTGCGGCATTTCGGAAGTCTCTTTGCAGGCATATCGCGCGTTGGCGGAGGAATGCGGTCTGCGGAAAGTTTGGTTTGTGGAACAGCCGTATTTGGCGGCGTTGGGTATGGGTGCGAATATGGGCGATCCGATGTTTTGTTTGGATATCGGCGGTGGCGTGGCGAATGCGGCGGTCGTTTCCGGCGACGGGATTATCGCAGGGCTCTCCATCAATATCGGCGGCAATAATATGGACGCGAATATCATAGCCAAAGTATCTTCGAAAAATCAATTACTGATCGGTACTTTGACGGCGGAACGGATTAAAAACGAAATCGGCACGCTTTCTCCGATGGCGCGCGGCGCGGTGGTGGCGGAGGGCAGCTCTACGACGACCGGTCAGCCGGCTTCGGCGTCCGTGCAGGCTTTGGATATTATGGAATGTATACGCGTGTACGTGCATAAAATTACGGAGTACGCAACGTCCGTTTTGTGGAACTTGCCTGCCGAGGTGGCGGCGACGGTGAACCGTAACGGCGTATTTTTGTCGGGCGGCGTGATGAAAATCCCCTACGTTGCACAGTATATAGGGGCGCAGCTTCACGATATGCGCTATCGCGTGTGCGAAGAGCCGCAGTTTGCGACCGTGCTCGGCGGAGGTGTTTTGCTTCGGGATAGAGAATTGTTGGTCCGTTTTGCGAAAAAATGCGGCGATTGAGCTGCTCGAAAAGAAAATAAGGGTCGCGAAATTCGTTTTTGCGGCTCTTTTTTTGCGCTTTATAAAAAAGTTTTTGTGTAAACGTTAGGAAAATAAAGGCTTTCAGCCGATACTGACAAAAAAATCGAAAAAATCCCAAAAATTTTTCAAAAACCCCTTGACAAATAAAAATTATCTGTTATAATAAAGGTACAAAAAGAAAGAACGAAACAAAAAAATGTTTTATTCGTTCAATAAAAATAGGAGAAACCGATGCACAGATAAATGCAGTCGTCAAGAAGGCGACAAAGTGCCGTAGGGATGCGGCGAAAGAAAAAGAAGAGGTAAGGAGGTAAAAGCAATGACTTCCTATAAGGTAAACTCCCCCTGAAGTAGCGTAGGAAGCGATTGTCGATAACGGCAACGTAAACGTATAAGGGTGGAAAGAGAGCAAAATCGTTTTGAAGAAACTCAAACGGAATCTATGATGAGGAGGTACACGACGATGATTCGCGCAACTCCGTTTAGCAATAGTAAGCTCGAATACGAAGGAGATACTCCGACGTACACGTAAACGCCGACGTAGGCTCGGCGAAAAGTAAAAATTTTGTTAAAGGAGGTACGGAGCAATGATTCGTATACGTTCGTCGGAGAGACGCTTTAACAAAAAAGGACAAGGAAGGTAAAGTCCGATGAACAAGATGTTCGAGGGCGTTCGATAACAGAAGTATCCCGATTTTCAGCGGCGAGGATTCGTCGGCACGCAACGTATGATTGCAACCAACGGGTGAAAAATAGAGAATAACGCCTTACAACTTAATAGTGAAAAAATATTTCCCTGCGTATTCCGCAGGGAATATTGTTTACACAAGAGCAGGTTTAAGGTGGGTGGCAATTTGTTATACTTTTTGTTTTTAACGCTTTGACGTGTTAAAGAAATTGGTTTGTGGTATCATAGAAATACGTTTGATATTAAATACGATTTTGTTGATGAAAAAGGTATGGCTACAGCTTATCCGGGACAAACGAAAGCTGGTGATGGACAGATACTTTCAACAAAAATTACTGAATATGTTGCTGCGCGATATCCCGATTATAAATATGAATCGAAAGTTGATGATTTGGTTGGTGGATTTAATTATATCTCGCAGATGGAAACAAGTTATTATGTTAAATACTTTACTGACGCGGAAGGCAATTTAACTGAATCGTTTTCGTGTTGGTCGGAAGGAAATTGTGTCTTGAATGCATTGTATATGATAATGGATAGTTGGCAGGAAAACGGTTTTTTGAAAAACTTACCGACAACAAATACTAATCTTAATTCGACTATTATGAGTGATCCGCTATATTCTTATTATGGCATGGGAATAGTAAGAGAGGGTGAGTCTGGTGGGAAAATTTCTAAAACCGGAAATTCAAGTGGAGCAGGTAGTGGCGTGTATTATAAATGGCAAACGAACAATTCTTATTACTTAAGATATATGCCGACGTTGTATGCTAATATACGCGATTGTGCGGTTGATACATATGGGTATACTCCTGAAACGGGTTTTGTATTTAATAATGTTCCTAAAACAGCGGAATATATTGCCAATACGTTATATGGGAATGACATAGATGTCAAGAAATCGTCTTCTATATCATCGGCATTGGCTAATATTGCAAATAAAGCTGTACTTTTAGGGATAAATAATAGTTCAACCTATGGGGATCATGGTGTGGCGGTTGTAGGCTATTATAAATATAGCTATAAATCCGGGTGGTGGATTTTTAATTCTACTAAATATGCATATTTTTATGAGATAGCCGATGGGTGGGGGTCTTCTGCATGTTTTTTTGATCCAAATACAAGTGCCAAACCTAATTTGTGTGCCTATTATTTAGTATGATGAATATAAAGAAATTGCTTTGTCGGATGCTTGTATTTTCTTTAATGGTTGTATCTGTGGGGTGTCGCACTCCGTCGAGTTCTGAAAGTTCGACAGATTGGTATTCGGATAATTCATATATTACGGCGGATGTATTGGATTCTGACGGCAGTGTACTGTATTCTTCCTTTACAGAGTTGGACGAAATACCGATTTTGAATCTGAAAGAGGATTATTTTTTAGAAATGCATATTTTTCCAGGCGCAAGATTGGCTCCTTATGAATATACAACGATTACGGTGGATGAAAGCGCAATCCATGTGAGGGAAATAACGGAGCGTTCGGGTGAATTATATATCTTGCAGGGCATGAAGACATGCGAAAATATAAAACTTGAAATAGAGTTTCTTGAGTCGATATCCAAAGATATAACGTTAACGTGTTGCGTGTATATAAGCTTTTCGTAACGGAGCACATTTTTCCGCAAAAAATTAAAAAATTGTAGAGCAAATAACAAAGATAGGTATTGACAGAATTCGGAAATCGTGATACAATATAATCACCAAAAATAAAAAAATTAAGTGGAGGAACTTTTGGTATGAAAAAAATACTTTGTGTATTGTTGGCTTTGACGGCTGTATGTGCGTTCGCCGGTTGCACGGACGGTAAATGTGACGATTGCGGTACGACCGAAAACGTGAAAGTGTATGAAAAGAACGATGGTAAAAAAGTGGAATATTGTCCCACATGTTATGCAAAGGAAGTCGCAAACGGTATTCTCGGCGGACTTCTCGGTTAATCGGAAAGAAAATAAAAAAACGGATAAAGTCATTGACTTTATCCGTTTTTTTGCTTTGTACAGGCAGGTGCGGATTGAATAAAAATGCGGTGCGCCGTGTACGCTGCGGGCAAAAAAATAGAAAAGAACGGCAGGTAAGCGTTCAACGCATACCTGCCGTTTTCACGGATATGGTTTTTATTAGAATTCCAGTTTGCTTTCGACGTATGCGATTGCCTCGTCTACGGACAAACGAATTTGTTGCATCGTGTCACGATCGCGAACGGTGACGGTGTCGTTGTCCAACGTTTCGAAGTCGATCGTCACGCAGAACGGCGTGCCGATTTCGTCTTGACGGCGATAACGCTTACCGATAGAGCCCGTAACGTCGTACGTCGCGGGGAATTTTTTCAACATCTTCGCATAGATTTCGTCGGCTTTTTCGGACAGGTTTTTCTGCAAGGGCAAGACGGCGCATTTATAGGGTGCGAGGAAGGGATGTAAACGCAATACCGTACGCACGTCGTTCTTTTCCGCGTCTACCACTTCTTCGTCGTATGCGTCGGTCAGGAAAGCCAACACGACTCTGTCCGCACCGAGCGACGGTTCTACGACGTAGGGTACGTAACGTTCGTTGGTGACGGGGTCGAGATAGGTGATGGGTTTGCCGCATTCTTTCGCGTGCTGAGACAGGTCGTAATCCGTTCTGTCGGCGATGCCCCAAAGCTCGCCCCAGCCGAAGGCGAAGTTGTATTCGAAGTCCGTCGTCGCCTTGGAATAGAAACAAAGTTCCTCGGGTGCATGGTCGCGCAGGTGGAGATTTTCCTCCTTCAAGCCGAGCGAAAGTAACCAGTTTTTACAGTAGTCTTTCCAGTATGCGAACCATTCGAGGTCGGTGCCGGGTTTACAGAAGAATTCCAATTCCATTTGTTCGAATTCTCGGGTGCGGAAAGTGAAATTGCCCGGAGTGATTTCGTTTCGGAAAGATTTCCCGATTTGTCCGATGCCGAACGGCACGCGCATACGCGTGGAGCGTTGTACGTTTTCAAAGTTTACGAAAATACCTTGTGCCGTTTCGGGACGAAGATATACGGTGTTTGCGCTGTCTTCGGTGACGCCTTGGAACGTCTTGAACATAAGGTTGAATTTTCTGATCGGGGTGAAATCGGAATTGCCGCAAACGGGGCAAACGATTTTGTGTTCGGCAATGAACGCTTCCAAAGCGTCGTTGTCCATTGCTTCTACGCTGACGTTCAAACCTTTTTTCGCAACGTAATTTTCCACGAGATTGTCCGCGCGGTGACGTGCTTTACAGCTCTTGCAGTCCATAAGAGGGTCGGAGAATCCGCCGAGATGTCCCGAAGCCTGCCAAGTGCGAGTGTTCATCAAAATCGCGCAATCCACACCCGTGTTGTACGGGTTTTCTTGTACGAATTTTTTCCACCACGCTTTTTTAACGTTGTTTTTCAACTCGACGCCCAAAGGACCGTAATCCCAAGTGTTCGCCAAGCCCCCGTAAATTTCGCTGCCGGGGAAAATAAAGCCTCTGTTTTTGCAGAGGGAAACAAGCTTGTCCATCGTAACAGCTCTCTTTTCTGCCATAACCGTATCTCCTTTCAGTTCAATAAATGTATACGAAAATATTATACGCTATTTCCCGCGTGAAGTCAAACGTTTTTTGCATTTTGCAATCGAAAGGCGAAGAAAATCTTTCTGCGTCGAACCTCGGGAAAAATTTTTCGGATTTGCGTAAAAAAAATCGCAAAAAATCCGTCGTTTCTATTCCATTTTTCAGAAATATATGTTATAATGTTATATGCGAAAATGTATGATTGTGCCCGAATGCGTTCTCGCAAACGGGGCGTTGGCGTTTTTGTAAGTTCACGTACAGGAGAAAAGTATGCTTTCGGATATCGAAATTGCGGAAGGCGCGGAACTCACGGACATTCGCGAAGTGGCGAAAAAACTCGGTTTGACGGAAAACGAATTAGAGCTGTACGGTAAGTACAAGGCAAAGATCTCTTTACCGAAAGACGCGAAACGCAAAGCAAAGCTGATTTTGGTGACGGCGATTAATCCTACGGCTTCCGGAGAAGGAAAAACGACGGTTTCCATCGGCTTGGCGGACGGACTTTCCAAATTGGGCAAGCGTGCGTGTTTGGCTTTGAGAGAGCCTTCGCTCGGTCCCGTATTCGGGATTAAAGGCGGTGCGGCGGGAGGCGGTTACGCACAGGTCGTGCCGATGTCGGATATCAACCTGCATTTCACGGGCGACCTGCACGCCATTACGGCGGCGAACAACCTGCTTTGCGCATTGACGGATAATCATATTTTCCGCGGTAACGAATTGAAAATCGACGTGAACAACGTTTATTTCCATCGTTGCATGGATATGAACGAAAGGGAACTCATTAACGTGACGATCGGCGGCAAGGGCAGAGGCGTGGAACGCGAGGACCATTTCGACATCACGGCGGCGAGCGAAGTGATGGCGGTGCTGTGTTTGGCGACGGATATAGAGGACCTGAAAAAACGTTTGGGCAATATTATCGTCGGGTTGAATACGGACGGAGAATACGTCCGTGCGAAAGATATTCCGGGGGCGGTCGGTTCGATGGCGGTGCTTTTGAAAGACGCCATGAAACCGAATCTCGTACAGACGCTCGAACATACCCCTGCGATTATTCACGGCGGACCGTTTGCGAATATCGCGCACGGCTGTAACAGCGTGCAGGCTACGTATGCGGCGATGAGCCTTGCGGATTATGCCGTGACGGAGGCGGGCTTCGGGGCGGATCTCGGGGCGGAGAAATTCCTCGACACGAAATGCAGAGCTGCGGGAATCGAACCCGATTGCGTCGTGATCGTGGCGACGGTGAAGGCGTTGAAATTACACGGCGGCGCGGCGAAAGAAACGTTGTCGGAAGAGAATTTGGACGCTTTGGGAAAGGGTATGCCTAACCTTTTGAAACATATCGAAAACGTGAAAAACGTCTATAAAAAACCCGTAGTGGTGGCGATGAATCGTTTCGCTACCGATACGCAGGCGGAAACGGATTTCGTCATCGACGCGGTGAAAAAAGCAGGCTCGACGGCGGTGTTCACCGACGTGTTCCTCAAAGGCGGCGAGGGCGGCAAAGAGCTTGCCGCGGAGGTCGTGAAGGCGTGCGAAATTCCGTCGAAACTTTGTCATCCTTACGAGTTGAACGAAGGCGTTTGCGAAAAGATCGAAAACGTGGCGAAGAAGATTTACGGTGCGGACGGCGTGGATTTTTCGGAGGAAGCTCTTGCAAAAATCCGCACGATCGAGGCGAAAGGCTGCGGAGATTTGCCGGTGATTATCGCAAAGACGCAGTATTCGTTGTCCGACAATGCCGAGCTTTTGGGCAGACCCGAAGGCTTCCGAATCACGGTTCGCGACGTGGTTTTGAAAGGCGGCGCGGGATTCATCGTGGCGATCGCGGGGAAAATTATGCTGATGCCGGGGCTGGGCGCGCATCCCGCCGCAGAAAAAATCGATTTGTTATCGGACGGAACGATTGTAGGTCTTTCCTGACGATTGGCTTGAAAAAGCGTTATAGAACGGAGTGAGAAGAAAAATGAAAACGATTGAAGCAACGAATTTTATCGAGCAGATTATCAACGAGGATATCGAAAACGGCAAAATTACCGCCGTGCAGACTCGTTTCCCGCCCGAACCGAACGGGTATTTGCATATCGGGCATATCAAAAGTATGCTCGTCAACTTCGGTACGGCGAAAAAGTTCGAAGGGAAGTGCAACCTTTTCTTCGACGATACCAATCCCTCCAAGGAGAAAACGGAGTTCGTAGACGCGATCCGTAAGGATATCGCTTGGGTAGGGTATGAATGGGCAAAGGAAGTATACGCTTCCGATTTCTTTGAACAAATTTACGAATATGCGGAAAAATTGATTGTGGACGGCAAAGCGTTCGTCTGCGATCTTTCCCCCGAGGAAATCAGCGCGACGCGCGGTACGTTGACGGAAAGCGGCAAGGAAAGTCCGTATCGTAACCGTTCCGTGGAGGAGAATTTGCGGCTTTTCCGTGAAATGCGTGCGGGAAAATATCCGGACGGCAGCAAGTGTTTGCGTGCGAAGATCGATATGGCTTCGCCGAATATGAATTTGCGCGATCCCGTCATTTATCGCATTTTGCGTTCTACGCATCACCGTACGGGCGATACGTGGTGCATTTATCCCATGTACGACTACGCGCACCCCATTTGCGACTACTTGCAGGGCGTGACGCATTCCCTCTGCACCTTGGAGTTCGAGGATCACAGACCGCTTTACGATTGGGTGGGGATTAACCTCGGCTTTGCGCCGAAGCCTCGTCAAATCGAGTTTGCGCGGCTTGCCGTGACGAATACGGTTATGTCCAAGCGGTATTTGAAAAAACTCGTGGAAGAAGGGCACGTACACGGTTGGGACGATCCGCGCATGCCGACGGTGGCAGGGTTGCGTAACCGAGGCGTTCCGCCCGAAGCGTTGCTCGATTTCTGTACGAAAATCGGTATCGTAAAGGCAAATTCCGAATGTCAGTTGGCTTATTTGGAGGCTTGTATTCGCGATAATCTCAACGAAAATGCAGAACGTGCGATGGCGGTACTCGATCCGTTGAAAGTGACGATTACCAATTACGAGGGCGAGGAATGGCTGGATTCGGCGATTCATCCCTTAAAACCGGAACTCGGAACAAGAAAGGTTGCGTTCTCCGACGTCGTGTACATCGACAGGGCGGACTTTGCCGTCGTTCCGCCTCCTAAGTATCAAAGACTGAAACCGGACGGATACGTGCGTTTGAAGGGGGCGTACATTATTCATTGCGACGAAGTGTTGACGGACGCGGAAGGAAACGTGACGGAGCTGAAATGCAGTTACGTCCCCGAGAGTCGTTCTTCCAATGATACGAGCGGTATCAAGGTAAAGGGCACGATTCAATGGGTGGACGGCAAGACGGGCGTAGACGCGGAAATTCGCAGATACGGCGTGTTGTTGAAGGATGCCGAATATCCGGGGCAGGATTTCGGCGAACGAATGAATTTGGACAGCGAGCATATCTTCCACGGTAAGGCGGAACCCTATCTTGCGGAGAGCGAGGACGGGAAACAATTCCAGCTTATGCGCGTAGGGTATTATAAGAAATGCGTTTCGGAAACGGGCGGCTTGGTGCTGTCGGAAATCGTTTCGCTGAAAGACAGCTTCAATAAGTAAGTCTAAAAGAAAATAAAAATGAGCATACGAACGTAACGGAATACGGATTCGTGTGAGCGAGGAGAGGAAAAACATGATTTCTTCTAATTGTATATTGACATTGGAAAGTGTGATACGGCGCGTACCGCTCGCAATGGCGGCGCTTTGCGCCGTCGTTGCCGTCGTGGCGTTTATCGTCGGGTTTGCGAAAGGATACCGCCGCGTAGGTTGGGGGTGTTTAACCTGTCTTTTGGCGACGGGAGCATTCGTTTTCTTGAATACGGTTTTGATCGATGAAAAGATCGTATTGAAGGTAAACGGAAAAGGGCAGCTCGGTCAGCGTGAGATTACGACGCTTGTCGTTGCGCTCGTTTGTATCGTTGCCGCACTCGTCTTGTACGGCGTATTGTCGCTGTTGCTTCGCCCGTCCTATAAGATCGTGCATAAAAACCCCGTGCGCTATAAGTACGGAATCGCTATCGAGGACGACGAGGAAGAGGAGTACGACGGTGCTCCTCCTCGTTCGGTGAAATGGAGAAACGCCGGTAAGCCGTCTTTCGGAGGAAGGTTGTTCGGAGGCTGTATTTGCGCGGTGAATGCACTTTGTACGGCGGCAATCGTTTTGTCGTTGCTTGTGTTGGTCGTCAGTGCGACTTCGTTGAACGAAAGCGTGCTTTCCGCGGCAATGGACGTGAAGGCGACGAAGGTTTTGTTGGATTTCGCGCAAAAATACGCTTTGGACTTCTTGACGATTTCTCTGATTGTCTTGACGTCTTTCCGCGGCTATAAAAAGGGCTTGGTCGGCAGCTTGCGTTCCTTGCTCGTCAGCTTCGGCGGTATTGTGTTGAGCGTAATTGCGTTTGTGCTGCCATTTATGAATTCCGAAGCGTTATTCTTTACGCCGAAGCTCGTTGCGAGATGTACGGCGTTGCTCGGCGGAGTACCCGAAACGGTGCGTGCCGTGGCAGGGAAGTTGTTGTCAGGCGTTTTGATTTGGGCGGTTTTGATGGTGGTTCTGGCAATCGTGAATTTTGTTTTGAACCGCTTGACGGTCGTCATTATTCGCGTGAAACCCATTCGTATGCTGGACGGCACGGTGGCTTGTTTATTGTATTTCGTGCTCGGCGTTGTGATTTGCGTCGGTATTTGGTGCGTGCTGTATGCATTGGAATATTGCGGCTTGATTTACGTTTCGAGGGCGTTTGGCGATAAGTCCCAACTGTCTAAGGCATTCTTCCGCTTGGCAAACGAGATTGTGAAACCTATTATAGAAAAATTCGTGGTATAACGCGATGAAATAAACGAAAAAGACGGACGAGTATTCGTCCGTCTTTTCGTTTGTCGTATTTTTTATGGGGGTAGGCAGGTACGAGTCGATAGCGGCGGTAACGTCTTTTATTCAACTCGTACCTGCCGATGGCTTTTCGTCCTCGTTTCGTATCTGTTGCCTGTAAATCATTCGAATTGATTGGCGAGAATATCCGCCGTCAACCGTGTCAGATTGACGTCCGCGTTTTCGATCCTTGCACCGTCGTCTTTGGAGAGTACGGCAACCGCACCTAAACAGTCGCCGTTGGATACGATCGGCACGATAACTTGTGCCGTAACGCCTTCCTCGCGGTCGGCGGTGAGCGGCAAAACGTCACCGCCCTCTACGGCATTCGCAACGTAGCTGCGACGTTCGCGTAAAATACGTTCCATATCCTCGGAAAGACGTTTCCCGTCTAAGTCCTTTTTTCCTTCGCCGTAGGCGTGCAATATTCCGTCCGTGTCGCAGATGACGGCGATTTTTCCGCTTAAATCGTTCAAAGAACGCGCCGTCGCTTTGCTAAATCTTTCCAGTGTGGCGATGGGGGAATATTTTTTGAGCATAAGCTCGTCCCGATCGGTGAAAATTTCCAACGGATCGCCCTCTTTGATACGTAAGGTGCGGCGGATTTCTTTCGGTATTACCACTCTGCCGAGTTCGTCTATTCTTCTGACAATGCCTGTTGCCTTCATGCGTTTCCTCCGTTGAGCTCTTGTGAAAATCGCTCAAAGCTATTGTGTGAAGGAAATGGAAAGAATATGTAACGATGCCGAAAAAAGTCTGTCGAACGGGGGAGCGGTGAAAAAAGAGCCGAAGTTAAGACTTCGGCTCGGTGTTTTTGGATTCTCTCGTACGTTGTTGTTTTTGTTTCAGCAACAGCGTGTGGGAAAGTTTTCGGTCCTGCAAAATGCATTTGACGAGGGAGTCCAGGTCGCTCCCTTCCTGATAATCCGCAGGGCAGATGTAATTGACGCGGTTATCCAACAGCAGATTCGTGACTTTGTTTTTTTTGCCCTTCGGATAGAGCGCGATAGAGATGCCGCCTTGTTTTTTAACGAACGTCATACAAGGGATATCGGTGATTCCGTCGCCGAAATAGAGCATATTTTCATAGGAAACGACGCGATCGGTCATTTTTTCGTTGACTCTGCGGCTGTCCGTTTCGTCGTAGATGCCTTTGGAAATGCGGAAGATGTATTGCGTTTTTTGCGTGTAATTGATGGCAATGCTCGGCCAAACGGCATTCCCGTTTTCGTCGAAATAGTATTGGCAGGCGAAAATCTTTTTGAATTCGTCTTTGATTTTCGAACCTTCTATAATATCTTTCAAACCGCTGGAAATGACGTAGTGTTCGATTTTTACGCCGATAGATTCTCCGTATTGATTGATTCGCTTAAACCAGTTGGATACTCCTTTGTAGAAATTGATGTCTTTTCCCAACGAGCGCAAATATTCTTTGGTGAAAGGGATTCCTTTTTCTTTGCATTTGTACATCATAAAGTACATATATCCCAAAATCCCTTCCATATAGTGTTTTTTACGGAATTGTTCCGTTTCCGACCAAAATTCTTCGCTGGTCATACCGAGGTTGGGGATAAAGCCGTATTCTTGCATGTCCTGATCGCACAAAGTTTTATCGAAATCGTACATAAAGGCAATGGTAGGAATTTTGCGCATAATCGTTTCTCCTTGGAATTGTTGTATGCTTAGTATAGCATATTTTTTTTCGGAAGTCAATATTAGAGCGTTGCATTTTACAACGTTGTAGGAATGCGTGGCGATAAGTAGGGGGCTTGGAGGTCGGTCGCCGTACGATATTTTGAATTGCGAAGGAATTTATAAAATTCGAAAAAAAATACAAGGAACTTTCCGAAAGTTCGGATAGTTCCTTGTATGGTGCGCAGTAGCAAGGCGCAATTGAACACATCATTTTCAAGTATTTTAATAT
>CAZEVL010000019.1:0-22041 GCA_964515795.1 uncultured Clostridia bacterium
CTCCGACCTCTACCATGTCAAGGTAGCGCTCTAACCAACTGAGCTACGCCTCCGTATTCGTTTTCAAAAGCTTATTTATTATACCAAATAGATTGCGTTTCGTCAAGTGTTTTGCAGACGGATTTCAAAGTTTTTCGGTTGTGTTTTTATATGTAGGTTTGCAAACGTGCGCATGCGATATAAACGTTTTGCGTCGGCATTCTTTGTCGGGAAACGGGGCTTGTTTTCACGTGAAACGAGAACGGCGTAAAAATAGCCTCTCGGCATTCGAATCCGAGAGGCGTTGTCGTTATTTTTCGCCTGTATTACGGGTGGAGAACAGGTAATAGAAGAGGGCGAAAATCAAGATATTCGCAAGGTATGCAATCGGAATGATTACAAACGAGAACATTTGCGCGGGGTCGGACATTTGCGCTTTGCTGTAAACGGCAACCATCGTGACGGCGATGACGGCGATGACGAACAATACCGTGGCGGTCAGGATATACGAGGGGTGTTGTTTGACCCGTACGTGAGATCTGAAACCGTAAGCGTATAATACGATACAGACGAGAAATGCGATAAATCCGACGGCGAACCCGATTGCAGGGTAGGCGGGGGAGATGTTTAACGCGTCTTTCAAAAAGAACACGATCAAGCTTTCGAATGCTACGATACAGAACATTACGAGCGCAGCTTTGTACAAGGACGCGCCTGCGTTATGGTAGGCGTTCTTTTTGTTGAGCGAGGGAGAAGAAACGATCTCTGGCTCGTTACGGGGGGCAGGAGAATAAGAAGCACCTCGCATACTGCCTGCCGTATTCAATTTAATACCGTCGTTTTGCGCGCGATTTTGCAAATTTCCGTAGGGGGCTGTCGGTTGCGTCGGTTGTTGTCCGAAGAAGGCTTGCCCGTAGCCGTTGTAGTTTTGTTGTTCGTGACCGTAGGCGTTTCCGTAGGGGATCTGTGCTTGGTTTGCGTAGAAAGCGTTGATTCGTTCGTTTAATTCGCTTTCGCGCTGTGCGAGCAAGCGTTCACGTTCGTTTAAGCTTGCGATTTGCGTTTGGAAACCGGATTTTTCGTCCAAGGCTTTCTTGTTGGCGTCTTTACGTTCTTGTTCGAGTGCGGCTCGGTCGACGTTGAATTGCGCCTTTGCTTCTTCGTAAGCAGTTTTATTTTTATCGAATTCCTTTTTTTCTTCGTCGTATTTTTGACGTTCGCTGAAAAGGGCGGTGCGTTCCGCTTCCAATTTTTCAAGGTTTTCGTTGAATAATTTTACCTGCGCATTATACGAAGCAAGCTTGTCCGCAAACTCGAACTGTTGCGAGGAGAGCGCGTTTTTGCGGGAAACGAAATCCATTTGCTGTTGGTTGTAAATGGCTTGGCGCATTGCCAAATCTTTTTGCTGTTCCTGCAAAGCGGCGTAGTCCGCTTGTAATTTCTCGGAATTTTCTTGCAGAGTAAGCTCTCGTTTCTGCACGTTTTCGATTTGTCGTTGCACCTCTTCGGAGTTTTCCGTCGTTTGCGTTTCCGTGTGTTCGAGGGCGCGTTTCTTTTCGTCGAGCGCAAGTTCTTGCTGCGTCGCTTCGTATAATTTTTTTTCGATTTGAGCGCGTTCCTCTTGCAGAGATTCCTGTAATGCGTTCAATTTTTCTTTTTCTTCTTCGAGCTTGGCTTTTTCTTCGTCCAAAGCGTCGTGATCGGCGCGGAGCGCATCGCGTTCGACTTCCAACGTTTGTAATTGATTTTGAAGTTCCGCGCGTTCGGTTTCTAAGGTAGAGCGGTTATCGACGATTGCATTGCGCTCGTCGGACATGGCGACTTTTTCCGCCTCCCAGTTTTCGCGCTCGCGACGATATGCCTCTTCTTTATCCGCAAATTCGCGTTTTTCCGACTCTAACGCCTCGCGAAGCACGGCAAGATTGCTTTCTTCGGCTTTAACGTTTGCGGAAAGCTCGGACAGAGCGTGCTCTTTATCGAGTAACTCTTGTTCTTTTTCTTCGATTTGGCGGAGCGTTTCGGCGGCTTGTGCCGTTTTTGCTTCGATTTCGCGTTTTTCCGCATCGATACGTTCTTTTTGCGCTTCGAGTTGCGTTTGTTGCGCCTGTAATTCCAAGGAGCGGTTGTAGAAGTCGGTTGTTTTTTGTTCGTAGTCCGCTTTCAGCGTCTGAATGGTGCTTTCTTGCGTCGCAATGGTGGAACGTAATGCTTCGACGGTTGCTTTTTTGTTTTCAAGTTCTTCGCGGAGTGCGGCAAGCTCTTCCTCGTTGGCTTGCCGTGCGGTGTTTTCCAATTCGTCGTTTTTTTGTTGCAGACCGGCGATTTGATCGTTGAAAACGGTTTGTTGAGCCTCCAAACGCTCGCGCAATTCTTCGATGATGGCGTTTTGACGTTCCAATTCGGCTTTTGCATTGCCGATTTCTTGTTCTTTATGCGAAAGTTCAAGTTCTTTGGCGTCGATAGTACCTTGTTTTTCGACCAACTGCAATTCCGCTTTTTCAAGCTTTTCTTTTTGCGCGTCGAGTTTTTCCATCCACTCGCTGACGTCGGATTTCTGTGCGGCGAGGGAGGAGCTTTGTTGGGTAAGAAGGGACTGCTTATAGGTCAGTTGTTTTTGCAAGTTGTCCAACGAAACTTTTCTCGCGTCGAGGTTTTCTTCGCGTGCCGTCAGGGAGCGGCTTCTCTCCGTCAATTCTTTTTGTTTCGCGGTGATAAAAGAGAAGTCGTAGTGAGATTTTCCGTCGGAGATTAAGCTGTCGATGATCGTTCTGGAATATTCCCATTCGGAAAGATTTTGTTCGGTGATTTGTCTGCCGAGGTCGGTCAAAGTGAAATATTTTCGTCTGCCGCCGTTGGAATAATCTCCGTAATAGGAGTTCACGTAATGTTGTGATTCCAATCTCTTCAATGCGCTGTAAAGCGTCGGTTGTTTTAACGTATACATACCGCCGCTTTTTTTCTCGATTTCGTTGATGATGTCGTAACCGTATTTGTCGCCGTCGTACAAACTACGCAAAATAATCGTATTGATGTGACCGCGAATAAGATCCGAGCTGATGTCAAGGATTTGTTCTTCGCCGCCTGTGAGCGATTCTTCGTTTTCGACGGTCTTTTCGGTGTTTTCCATAACCTTCCCTCCGAAACTATTTTGTTTGACGTTGTACTTCTATGTCTGGTATAACAGTCAAAAATCCCTTGAATTTTCTGATGATGTAAGACATTGTAGAAGTGTATTCGTCGTTTAGTATTATATCATAAATAGAAAAAGATGTCAATGATATCTATGTAAAAATTCACGAAAAGCGCAATATTTTTTCACGAAAAGTCTTTATGCGTACTCTTGACAATTTTGCATGGAAATAGTATACTTGTATTATGGAAAAATATGAATGCAAACGATTGTTTCACGTGTCCTATTACGACGTGGATTTTAAGGACGAATTAAAAGTATCTTCGGCGCTTTCCTATATGGAACAAGTCGCCGCGGAGAGCGCGGACGAACTCGGTTTCGGGTACGCCTGCTTAAAGCCGAAAGGATATGCGTTTATGCTCGGCAATATATGTTGCGAATTTTTGCAACCGATACGTCTCGGCGACGCCGTGACGTTGTCTACTTGGCCGACGCCGCCTTCGCATGTGATTTTCGGCAGAGAATATCGTGCGCGAAACGCAGACGGAACGCACGGTTTTAACGCTTCGTCGCGGTGGTGCTTGGTGGATTTGAAAACGGGGCGACTTTTGCAATCCAAAGTGCTCGATAATCAAAAGTATTCGAAATACAACACGGACAAGGCGCTCGACGGGGTCGTTTGGAAAATTTCGCGTTTTCCCGTTACGGAAGGCGAGTTTCGTTTTACCGTAGAAATCGCCAATTCCGAATACGACCATAATATGCACGTAAACAATACGAAATACGCCGATTATTGTTTGAATTGTTTTTCGATAGAGGAGTTGCGTACGAATCGCGTGAAAAGTTTTGCGATTTCTTACGTCAAGCAATGTCACGAAGGGGACGTTTTGCGTTTTTATCGTAAGAAAATATCCGACGGGGAGTATTGCGTGCAAGGGCTCAATGCGCGGGAAGAAGTCGTGGCGTTGGCGAAAATTGTTTTTGACGAGTAAACACCATGAAGAAAAACACACAGAATCGAATCAGTAATAAATTGCGCGAAACGGACGGCGGCGTGTGCGCCCCGTCCGGGTTTCGAGCGGGCGGTGTTTTTTGCGAAACGGAAGATCCGCTGTCGGAACGCTCCGGTTTCTCCGCGGTGGTTGCGGACCGACGTTGTTCCGCCGCTTGCGTGTATGCAAACGGTGCGACGGTCGGCGCGCCTTTGAAAGTCACGAAAAGGCATTTGAAATACGGCTTGGGACAAGCGGTTTTCTTGAACAGCGGTATTGCCAATGCACACCAGGCGAACGGAGAAAAATTCGCGCAAGAGGTTTGTCGTCGTATCGAAAAAAACGGAATAGCGGACGCTTCCGACGTCCTCATCGGTTCAACGGGGAAACTGGGCGGACGTTTGGATATGTCTGTGTACGAACGCGGTATACTCGCCTTAAAAGATTCGTTGTCGTACGACGGGTCGTATCGTGCCGCACAGGCGTTGATGACGACGGATAAGACGGCTAAGCAGTTGTCGTATTCTTTCGATTTGGGAAATTACGTTTGCAAGATGGGCGCGATTTTTAAGGGCGGTGCTTTGGTCTCGCCGAATATGGCGACGGTGTTGGGCGTGATTACGACGGACGCGTGTATTTCCTCGCAGATGCTGCAAAAGGCATTGCGTAGCGGTGTAAAGGAGTCCTTTAATCTTTTGAATATCTGCGACGCGTCTTCGCCGAACGATATGGTTTGCATATTGGCAAACGGCAGAGCCGGCAACTATAAAATCGATTGCGAAGATACGGAGTATAAAAAATTTGCCTTCGCGTTGTCGGAGGTCATGAAAGAAATGTGCCGCAGAATCGCTGCGGACGGTGCGGAAAAACGATTGCTTTGCAGCGTGAACGGTGCGAAGTCCAAGACTTTGTCCCGAATGCTCGCAAAACGCATCGTAGGTGCGCATGCGTTCAAAAACGGGATAAAAGCGGGACGGTTCGATTTGGAATACGTGCTCGGTACGATTTTATCGGAACGGGAATCGTTGGAGGGCGTCGAAATAGAGTTGCGTTCGGAAAACGGTAACGTCGTTTTATGTGCCGACGGAGAGATTTTACGACGTTCGCTCGCGCGTGAAAACGCCGTGTTGTCCGCAAACGAGGCGGAGCTTATTATCGCGTTTAACGAGGGGAATTTTTCCTCTACGGCATACGGATGCATATAGAGAGGAAAAATTTTCGTTTTTTTCGAAAAACGCCCGTCGCAAGGTTGACAAAACACTCTTGCTCGTGTTATAATAACAAAAACGAACGGGTGAGTAAGATATGTATATCGGTATGGAGAACAAAAAATCGAGACGAAACGCAGCAGACGAGAAGTTCGTCGTCGCTTTTTCCGTTTCTCTTTCTCGTTTTGATTTTGCATTGCAAGGCTGATTTTTTCAAATCAGTCTTATTTTTTAATAATTTGTCGTTTATAAAAAAATAAAAAAAGGAATGCTTATGAAAAAGAAAAAGGTGTATTTGACGTTACAAAACGGCGACGTGTTTCAAGGCTACCGCTTCGGTGCGGAAGGGAACGTCACGGGCGAACTCGTATTTTCTACGGGAACCGTCGGTTACGTGGAAACGTTGACCGATCCGTCCAATTTCGGAAAGATCGTCGTGCAGACCTTTCCGCTTATCGGAAATTACGGCGTTATGCGCTCCGATTCGGAGAGCGAAAAGGCTTGGGTGTCGGCATATATCGTTCGCGAATATTGCGAACAACCTTCCAATTTCCGTATGGAGGAAACGTTGGACGCCTATTTGAAAGAACAAGGCGTTATCGGTATTTACGGCATCGATACGAGAGAGCTGACGCGTGTGCTCCGCGAGGACGGGGAAATGAACGCCTATATCGGCGACGTTGCGGGCGATGCGGAGATAGTGGACGATCTGGCGGAATTTTCCGTACGAAACGCCGTTTCGACGGTCGCTCCCGAAGAATGCAAAACGTACGAGGTCGAAAACGCGAAACGTACGATTGCTTTGTGGAACTTCGGCGCGAAAAACAGCACGATAAACAGTCTGTTGAAACGAGGGTGTAACGTGATTAGCATGCCCCCTTCGGCGAGTGCGGAAGAATTGCTTGCTTTGCATGCGGACGGCGTCGTCGTCAGCGACGGACCGGGCGATCCGACGGAAAATCGAACGGCGATTGCGGAAATTCGTAAGTTGACGGGAAAAACGCCGATGTTGGGGTTCGGTTTGGGACATCAGATGATGGCGTTGGCACAGGGTGCGCGTGCGTATAGACAGAAATGCGGACACTACGGTTCGAATCAACCCGTGAAATGTACGGATTGTGGCAGAGTGTACGTGTCCACGCAGAATCATAGTTATACGATAGACGAAGAGAGCGTTAAGGTCGGAAAAATGTGTTTCGTAAACGTGAACGACCAAACTTGCGAGGGGATCGATTATCCGAAATTGCAAGCGTTTTCCGTGCAATTCGCACCGGAATCCTGCGACGCGGGAAACGTCGAAAACCCCGTTTATAAGAAATTTTTCACGCTTATGCAAAAGGAGAATTGATTATGCCGAAGAGAAGTGACATTAAGAAAGTATTGGTAATCGGTTCGGGTCCGATCGTGATCGGGCAGGCGGCGGAGTTCGACTATGCCGGCGCGCAGGCTTGTCGCGTTATGAAAAGCGAAGGCGTGAACGTCGTGCTTTGCAATTCCAATCCGGCTACGATTATGACGGATAAAGCACTCGCGGACGAAATATATTTGGAGCCTTTGACGGAAGAGTCTTTGAAACGTATTATCTTAAAAGAAAAACCCGACAGTTTGTTGGCGTCGCTCGGCGGACAAACAGGGCTTACGATGGGCTGTAAGCTTGCAAAATCCGGTTTCTTGGCGGAGCACGGCGTAAAGCTTATCGGTACGAAGTTGGACGCAATCGACCGTTCGGAAGACAGAGAGCTGTTTAAGGAAACGATGGAGAAGATTCATCAGCCGTGCGTTCCGTCCGATATCGCATACACCGTCGAAGAATGCGTAAAAATCGCCGATAAGCTCGGTTATCCCGTAATTATTCGTCCTGCGTATACGCTCGGCGGCGCAGGCGGCGGCGTTGCGTATAACGAAGAGGATTTGCGTTTGATTTCGCACAACGGCTTAATGTTGTCGCCGATTACGCAGGTCTTAATCGAAAAATATATCGCAGGTTGGAAAGAAATAGAATTCGAGGTGTTGCGCGACGGCGCGGGAAACGTGTTGACGGTGTGCTCGATGGAGAATGTGGATCCCGTCGGCATTCATACGGGCGACTCTATTGTCGTTGCGCCTGCCGTTACGCTCTCGAATAAGGAATACGGTATGTTGCGTAACGCCGCGTTGGCGATTATTACGGAGCTCGGCATCGAAGGCGGTTGTAACGTACAGTTTGCGTTGAATCCCGATTCTTTCGAATATTCGGTTATCGAGGTGAATCCTCGCGTAAGCCGTTCTTCCGCGCTTGCGTCCAAGGCTACGGGTTTCCCGATTGCGAAAGTGACGTCGAAAATCGCGCTCGGTTACACGTTGGACGAAATTGTCAACGACGTGACGGGAAATACCTATGCGTGTTTCGAACCGACAATCGATTACTTAGTCGTAAAAATGCCCAAATGGCCATTCGATAAATTCTTGTACGCAAAGCGAGAACTCGGAACTCGAATGAAAGCGACCGGGGAAGTTATGGCAATCGGCACGTCGTTTGAAATGGCGATGATGAAAGCCGTCCGCGGTGCGGAAATTTCCACGACGACGTTTAATTATAAAAAATTCGTCGGGTTGACGAGAGAGGAATTGTTGGCGAAACTCCCCGAAATGACGGACGAGCGAATTTTCGTCGTATACGCCGCTTTGAAAAAGGGCATTACGGCGGACGAAGTGTTCGAGATTACGAAAATCGACCGTTGGTTCTTGCATAAATTCAAAAATTTGATTGCCTATGAAGAAAAATTGGCAACGGAGAAACTCACGCGCGAGTTGTACGACGAAGGAAAGCGTTTGGGTTATTTGGACAAGGACATTGCGGCGTTCAGCGGTCAAAAAGTGCCTTATCGTAAAAAGACTGCGTACAAAATGGTAGATACCTGTGCGGCGGAGTTTCCTGCGAAAACACCGTATTTCTATTCGACTTTCGACGAATTTTCGCACGACGAAGCTAAACAGTTCTTGGAAAAGAGTACGAAAAAGCGTATTGTCGTAATCGGTTCGGGCCCGATTCGAATCGGGCAAGGGATCGAATTCGACTACTCGTCCGTGCATTGCGTTTGGACGTTGAAACAGCTCGGTTACGAAGTGGCGATTATCAATAATAATCCCGAAACCGTTTCCACCGACTTCGATACGGCGGATCGATTGTATTTCGAGCCTTTGACGCCTGAGGACGTGCAACACGTTTTGGATATCGAAAAGCCGTACGGCGTTATCATTACGTTCGGCGGTCAGACGGCAATCAATCTGTGTTCGTATTTCGATTCGCACGGGATTCGTATTCTCGGGACATCCGCGGACAGCGTGGACAGAGCGGAGGACAGAGAACGTTTCGAGGCTTTGTTGGAGAAATATTCGATTCCTCGTCCGAAAGCGTTGACGGTTATGACGAAAGAGGATGCGTTGAAGGCTGCGGAAACTCTCGGGTATCCCGTATTGCTTCGCCCGTCGTACGTGATCGGCGGTCAAAACATGACGATTGCCTTTACGCAGGAAGACGTATGCCGTTATATGGACGTAATCTTGTCGCAGGGGATTGAAAACCCCGTGCTTTGCGATCAATATCTCATGGGGACGGAGTTGGAAGTAGACGCCATTTCCGACGGGAAAGACGTCTTGATTCCCGGGATTATGCAACATATCGAACGTACGGGTATTCACTCGGGCGACTCGATTGCGGTGTATCCGCCCTATAATCTGGAAGATACTTTGTTGGAGCGTATCATCGAAGTGTCTACGCAGCTCGCTTTGGAATTGAAGACGAAAGGCTTGATCAATATTCAATACTTGATTTATTGCGGGCAACTGTACGTGATCGAGGTGAATCCTCGCGCGTCGCGTACCGTGCCGTATATTTCCAAAGTAACGGGCGTACCGATGGTGGAACTTGCGACGAAAATCATCATCGGCGAGAAATTGAAAGATCTCGGTTACGGGACGGGGTTGTATCCCGCGTCTCCGTACGTGGCGGTGAAAGTGCCCGTATTCAGCTTTGAAAAACTCAACGACGTCAATTCGCAGCTCGGTCCGCAAATGAAGTCTACGGGCGAGGTTCTCGGTATCGGTAAAACGATGGAAGAGGCGTTGTTCAAGGGGCTTGTTTCCGCCGGATTTAAGATGTGTCATCCTTCCGAGCGCAGACCGGTCGGCGTATATATGACGGTAAACGATAAAGATAAATTGGACGTGTTGACGATTGCGAAGAAGTTCGGGGATTTGGGGTGCACGATGTATGCGACGAAGGGTACGTCGAAGGTGATTGCCGACCTCGGCTTCGAATGCGAGGTGGTAGACAGATTGTCGGCGACCGATACCGTCATTAAGCTCATGGACGAAGGGAAAATAGATTATATCGTCTATACGGGCAAGACGGATATGGAATCCATTAACGACTTCATTCGCTTGCACCATCATGCGATTTTGCTCGGTATTACCGTGTTGACGTCGTTGGATACGGCAAATGCTTTGGCGGACATTATCGCGAGCCGTTTTACGGAAAACAATACGGAGCTCGTCGATATCAACGCGTTGCGTACGGAAAAGCTTAAATTGAACTTCACGAAAATGCAATCGTGCGGAAACGACTATATCGTATTCGATAATCGCGACGGGAAGATTACCTGTCCGGAATCGATTGCCGTAAACTACGTGCAGCCGCATTACGGAATCGGCGGCGACGGAATCGTTTTGATTGAAAATTCCGATTCGGCAGACGCGCGCGTGCGTATTTTCACTGCGAACGGGATCGAAGTGCCGATGAGCGGCAATGCCATTCGTTGCGTCGGAAAGTATTTGTACGAAAAGAACATTCTTTCGAAAACCGATATGCGTATCGAGGCGGCGAGCGGCATTTACGCCGTGAAAGTGCATTCGTTCAGCGGCAGAGCAAACTCCGCAAGCGTAAACTTCGGTAAAGTGGATTTGGACGGAAAGTCCGTTCCTTGCGTTTGGGAAGAGGAAAAAGTCGTCGATAAAGTGGTGACGCTCGGTTATCAAAAGCACGTGGTTACCGCAGTGAACGTCGGAAAACCGCATTGCGTGATTTTTACGGATAAGGTAGACGCCGTGGACGTGAAAGGAATCGGGTCGGAGTTGGAAAACAGCGAATATTTCCCCGAGGGCGTCAATACGGAATTTGTGCGGATTATCAATAAAGTAACGCTGAAAATGCGCGTTTGGGAGCAGGGTAGCGGCGAAACGCTCGCTTGCGGAACGGGTGCGTGCGCGGCGGTTATCGCTGCGGTGCTCGGCGGTTATTGCGATTACGATACGAACATAACGGTAAAACTTCGCGGCGGAGATCTTACGGTCAACTACCATTCCGACGGAGAAGTGGAGCTGTTGGGAAACGTGAAAACCGTTTACGAGGGTACGTTGGAAATTTAAGAAACTGGAGGTAAAAATGGACGCTTCTTACGGAAGAGACGTTATTTACGAAGAGAGTTCCGTGCCGATGAATGCAAAGAAAGGTGCGCGGAAATATAAGATTATGCATATCGTTTCGGTATGTTGCTTGGTTTTAGGGATTCTGTTGTTAGGTTTCGGGGGCTTGAATATGCCGTTCGGGAAACTCGATTTCAGCGGAGCAATGACTCCGGAAGAGTTGGAGCAATTGCAAACGACGTATGCGATAAAGGTTGTGATGTCGATTTGCTTGGCGAGCGGCATTTTGCTTTTGGGCGTTTGGTTTCTGTTGTTCAAATGGAAGTCGCGCGTAAACGTAAGTTACGATTACGTGTTCGTCACGGGCGAACTGCGTATTTCCAAGGTCATCAACGTCAACCGCAGGAAGTTAATCGCGCGGTTTGACTGCGAGGAGATTTTGCAAATCGGCGACGTGGAAAATCAATCCTATGATATTTTGAAGTCGGATCCGATGAATAAAGAGGTGCTTTGTACGTCGAACTACGTGGCTTCGGACGGGAAATTCTTTATGTATATTCATGTCAACGACAACGGCAAAAAGTTGTATATTCTGGAATGTCGCGAACAGTTGCTCGTGAATATTTTGAAGTTTGCTAAGCGTATGGTGCTGGAAAAAGATTACGTTATGCAGGAAAAGAAACAAAAATGATATATTTGGATAATGCGGCTACGACGAAACCGTCTTTGACGGCGTTCGCGCGCGCGCAGGAATACGTTACGGAAAAATTTTATAATCCTTCCGCTTTGTATCGGGAGGGGTACGCATTGCAGGGCGAGCTGAAAAAAGCACGCTCCGCTTTGCTTTCTAAAATCGCCGACGAATCGGCGTTTGAATGGATTTTTACTTCGTGCGGAACGGAGGCGGACAATCAGGCGATTTTTTCGTTCGCCCGTCGAGGCAACGCGGTGACGACGGCAGGGGAACATTCTGCCGTGGCGGAGAGCTTTCGGGAGCTGAAAAATAAAGGCGTTGCTGAACCGCGATTTGCGCCGCTTCTTTCGGACGGCAGGGCGGCCGTCGAGGCTTTATTGTCGCTGATAGACGATAAAACGTCGTTTGTGTCGGTGATGCACGTGAATAACGAAATCGGCGCGATCAATGACGTGAATGCGATTGCGAAGCGCGTAAAGCAAAAAAATCCGCGCGTTATTTTTCACGTGGACGGCGTGCAGGCGTACGGAAAAATTCCGTTTAGAATGGCGAAAGAAATCGATTTGTATTCGGTAAGCGCGCACAAAATCGGCGGTTTGAAAGGAGTCGGGGCGTTAATCAAGCGGAAAACGCTCGTGTTGCCGCCGTACATCATCGGCGGCGGTCAGGAGTCCGGGCGTCGAAGCGGTACGGAAAATACGTTGGCCATCAAGCAATTCGAGTATGCGGCGGAAGAGAAGTTTGCTTCTCTGAAAGAGGATTATGCCCGTTTGACGGAATATCGGGAACTGTTATGGTCGCTTTTGAATCGTGACGTTTATACTCGTTTGTCCTCTGCGGGAGGTACGCCGTATATATTGAGTGTTGCCGCAGTCGGATTGCGAGGAGAAGTGTTATTGCACATGGCGGACGATAAGGGCTTGATTATAGGTACGGGCTCGGCGTGTTCGTCGAATGCGAAAAATCGTTACAGCAAAGTAATTTTGGCTTGCGGATATGACGAAAAAGTTGCGGACGGCGTTCTGCGTTTAAGTTTTTCTCCGCAAACGAGCCGAGAAGAAATAGAAGAGGCGGCAAAGATTTTGAACGAAATCGGGTTGGATTTGCAATGTCGAATGAAATAAAGGAAAAAATATGGAAAGAGTAATCATTATCCGCTATGCGGAAATTTATTTGAAGGGTAAAAACAGGGGCTTTTTCGAAAAAGCGTTTGAAAAAAACATGCAAAGAGCGTTGAAGGGAATCGACTGTGAGCTGGTGAAACAGAGCGGCAGATATCTCGTGCAGAATTTTGAAGAATACGAAACGGACGAGATCGTGGAAAAATTAAAGAAAGTATTCGGAATCCACACGCTCAGCGTGGCGTACGTAACGGCTACGGACATCGATTCGATATTCGAAGCGGTAAAATCGGTGTTGAAGGACGGCGGTACGTTCAAAGTCGAATCGCATCGCGGCGACAAAAAATATCCTTTGACGTCGGTGGAGCTTAGTAAAAAGCTCGGCGGAATGATTCTGGATTATGCGAAAGGCGCGTTGTCCGTGGACGTACACTCTCCGTCGTTTACCGTGCGCGTCGATATTCGAGAACACGGTCGTGCGCTCGTGTTCGGAGAGTTTATCGAGGGGGCAAACGGTATGCCTGTCGGCACGGCGGGAAAAGGCGTGTTGCTGTTGTCCGGCGGTATCGACAGTCCCGTGGCTGGGCATATGATGGCGAAACGCGGTATGTCGGTCGATTGTTTGCATTTCCACAGTTATCCGTATACGAATATGCAAGCGAAAGAAAAAGTCGTGGATTTGGCGAAGATTTTATCGGAATATACTTGCGGAACGACGCTTTGTACGGTAAGCGTAACGCATATTCAAGAGGAAATTCACGAAAAGTGTAAACCGGAACTTATGATTACGCTGTTAAGACGTTTTATGTATCGCATCGCGGAGCGGCATGCACTTCGTATCGGGGCACAATGTATCATTACGGGCGAGAGCCTCGGACAGGTTGCAAGTCAAACGATCGAAGGTGTGACTTCGTCCGATTCCGTGGTTGAAAAGTTGCCTGTATTGCGTCCGTTGATCGGATTCGATAAAAACGAGATTATAGATCGTTCGGTAAAAATGGGTGCGTACGAAACTTCGATTTTACCTTTCGAGGATTGTTGTACGGTGTTCTTGCCGGATTTCCCGGCAACGCGTCCGAAACTTGCCGACATTTTGCGCGAAGAGGCGAAATTAGACGTAGAGGCATTAATCGACGAAGCCTTTGAGTCTATCGAAAAAATTGTCATTTGAACAAAATAAAGTAGAAGAGGCGTTTTAGAAAACGCCTCTTTTCTACTTATTCCACCATTCTTGTTCCAAAATAGGTGGGGTTGATTGTTGTAAGCATACGTTCGGTAACGTGACGGCGGTACCGACTCTGTCGTTGTAAACGGGTGTAATTCGATATTGGTAAACGTTTTCCGCACAAACGTCTGCGTCAACGAATTCAGGCGTGTAATCTCCGAAATAAACAGTAGTATGCGTGACATAATTACTATGTGTAACATAATCGATACGCTCGATTTTGTAACGATAACAGGTAGGGAAACGTTCGTCGAAAGAGAGGGTTATCGTATCGTTTCGGACGGTTATTTTCGGCTCTGAAATATGCGGAACACTGAAAAATACGCTCTGTTTCGTCGGAATCTCGGAATTCTTGAATACTTCGGTGAAGCGGTATTCGGACGGAGCGAGGGTGTCGGCTCGCTCTAAAGTATGTCTGTCGTAATACGCTGTTTTATCCAAGGCGACGCTCGATACGCCTTCGGGAACGGGAAAGCCGTTCGGCGGACTCGAACGATAGAGGAATTCGTTCAATTCGTATAAGGCGTTGCAAGGCGTTCCGCCACCCGTTTCGTCGATAATCGTATTGTCGCGATTGTACAGGTGTACAGCCAAGCAATCTTTGGTCGTATAGGAGAGGGCGTATGCGTCCGTGTTTCCCGTCTTTTGTCCGACGGTTCCCGTTTTGGCGGCAACGTCGTACGGCAGTGAGCGTAATTTTTTCGCCGTGCCGCTTTTGGCTGCGGTACGCAACATATCCGTCATAAGATAGCTTGTTTCTTTGCCGAACGCTTTCGTCGTCGTTTGTTCTTTCGTGTAGACGGTTTTTCCGTTGATTTTGATTGTTTGAATAAACCCGACGTTCGGAAGCGTACCCTGATGGGGGAAAACGGAATATGCGCGAACCAGATCCCGTAAAGTGAAGCCGTTTTGCATTCCGCCGAGCGCGAGTGCCAACGAGAGATCTTCGTCGGGGACTTCCAATCGCATTTTTCGTAAATACGCCGCGCTTTTTTTCAACGTCAACGCGGAAAGCGTTTTTACCGCAGGCACGTTCAAACTTTTCGCTACGCATTCTCGCGTGCTGACGTATCCTCGGTAGGTTTTGTCGTAATTTTCCGGTCGATAGCCGTGATAATCGACGGGTTCGTCCAAAATCGGGGAGGCGGGAGAGAGTAGGTTTTCTTCCAATGCGGGCGCGTATACCGCCAACGGCTTAATCAAAGAACCGGGTAAACGCGGGGCGTTTCCGAGGTCCGAATACGCCGCCTTAAATCCGTTTGTTTGCAAATCCAACACCAGTAAGGATTTGTTTGCGGTTTCGATGCCGTCGGCGATACGTTCCAATTCGGTTTGCAACGATTTTTCCAGATAGGTATAAATTTCTACTTTTTCTCCGAGTTTGAAAGAATGCGATTCGGATAATTCCGTCAGTTCGTCGAAAACAAAGTGCAAATATCCGTCGTTTTTCGTGTTTGCGTTCGGGGCGACGGGCAGTTTTTCGGTTAATGCCGCAGCTTTTTCCCGTTCTTCGATCGTGCCGTTTCGTAACATGGCGGTTAAAACGCTTGCTTTCCGTTCGGCGCATTTTTTCGGGTTTTTGAACGGGGAATAGTTATTCGGGGATTTGACGAGTCCTGCCAAAACGGCGGCTTCTCCTAAGGTTAAATTTTCTGGGGATTTTCCGAAATAGAATTCGCAGGCGGAGTATATTCCGAAGCAATTATGTCCGAAATAAATCGTATTAAGGTATTTTTCCAAGATTTCCGTTTTCGAATATCGGTTTTCCAATTCTCTCGTTAATTTCCATTCTTGCAGTTTTCTTTTGAAGGTTTTTTCCTGACTCAGATGCGTATTTTTGACGAGCTGTTGGGAAATGGTGGACGCCCCCTCTTTGAAGGAGTGACTTTTCGCGTTGTTTAGCACGGCTTTTGCGATACGCTTATAATCGAACCCGTTGTGCGAGAAAAAACGTTTGTCTTCCGTGTCTACAAACGCACGTACGGTTTGTTCGGAGAGTTTTCTTATATCTGCGGTTTGTTCGAACCGCAGAGAAACTCCCTCGATCGGGTTTGCGTCTTTGTCGTAGACGAGTACGTTTTTTCGTTCCAACGACAACTTTTCCGGATAGAGTTTTGCGTCTTTGGTGACGGTATAATAGTACCCGACGGCGAGCAGTATGGCGGTAAATAAAAACAATAGCAAGATCCATAACAGTTTTTTAAGCAGTTTCATCGAAAACAGTATCGTCGTTTTTTGCTTTTTTATCACAAAACTCGTTGAAAAATCCGCTATAAACCGCGCAAAGACTTGATAAAAATCGAAAAAAATAGTATAATGGAAAAAATAAAAAAACAGGTATCGAAAAATTTATGGCAGAGAAATATCATATCGTAACCTACGGGTGTCAAATGAACGTGCACGAGTCGGAGAAGATTGCCGGCATTTTACGCAGATTGCATTACGAACAAGGCGAAGGGATCGACGACGCGGACATTATCGTGTTTAATACGTGCTGTATTCGAGAAAACGCGGAAAATCATGCGTTCGGAAATATCGGCGCATTGAAAAAATTGAAGAAACAAAAACCCGATTTGCTGATTGCCGTCGGCGGTTGCATGACGCAGGAAAAGGGCAAGACCGACGTCTTGAAAAAGAAATTTCCTTTTATCGACATTATGTTCGGCACGTTGAATTTAGAGGAATTGGAAACGCTGATCAAGTTGAAGAAACAACAGAAAAAGA
Source organism: uncultured Clostridia bacterium (assembly GCA_964515795.1). GTDB lineage: Bacteria > Bacillota > Clostridia > Christensenellales > Borkfalkiaceae > Scatosoma. Next base: position 16,477 of record CAZEVL010000019.1, read on the forward strand.
AGGTTATTAAAATTCAGGAGAAAGAAGGGGAAATCATTGAGTTTCCCGACGCGTACAGAACGAGCTATCCGAACGCATGGGTGAATATTATGTACGGTTGCAATAATTTCTGTTCCTATTGCATCGTGCCGTACGTACGCGGCAGAGAGCGTTCCCGAAAGCCCGAATATATTCTTGAAGAAGTGAAACGACTCGTTCAAGAAGGCTATAAGGAAATCACGCTTCTCGGGCAGAACGTAAATTCCTACGGAACGGACGGAAGCACGGGGATGACGTTTGCGCAATTGTTGGACGCGGTGGCGTCGGTCGAAGGAGATTTTCGGCTTCGGTTTATGACCAGTCATCCTAAGGATTTTAACGAAGACGTCGTAAAAGTCATGGCAAAGCATCGGAAAATATGTCGACTTGTGCATTTGCCCGTGCAATCGGGTTCCGATGCGGTGCTGCGGGCGATGAATCGCCGTTATACGCGTGAAAAGTATCTGGAAGAAATCGCAATGCTCAAAAGATATTTCCCCGAATCCGAAGTGACGACGGATATCATCGTAGGTTTCCCCGGAGAAACGGAAGAGGACTATTTGCAGACCGAAGAACTTGTAAAACAAGTGAATTTCGCTTCTGCGTTTACTTTTATTTATTCTCCGAGAACGGGTACGAAAGCCGCGGAAATGGAAAACCGAGTTCCCGAAGCCGTTCAAAAGGATCGTATTATGCGGCTTGTAGAGCTTGTCAATTCGATCACGAGGGAAAAATCCGAAAAATACGTCGGAAAGACGGTGGAAATTCTTTGCGAGGATTACGACGAGAAAAAAGGCTTGTATATGGGACGCGACGAATTCGGCAGAATGGGATATTTTCGGAGCGAAAAAAATCTTATCGGGCAATTCGTCGAATTGAAAGTTACAAAGGCAAACGGCATTTCGCTGTTTGGAGAAATCGACGCATTTCGCGCGTAAAGGAAGGCAGGTAAAGAAGAATGGCTCTTTCTCAAATGATGCAACATTACCTTTCCATGAAGGAAAAATATAAAGACTGCGTTTTGTTTTATCGTCTCGGGGATTTTTACGAGATGTTTTTCGACGACGCGATTAAAGTTTCCAAGTTGCTGGATTTGACGCTCACGGGCAGAGATTGCGGCTTGGAGGAGCGTGCCCCCATGTGCGGTATTCCGTACCACGCCGCCGATACGTATATCGGGAAATTGGTCGCTTGCGGCGAAAAGGTGGCGATTTGTGATCAGCTCTCCGATCCGAAAGAGGCGGGAAAAGGACTTGTGGAGCGCGACGTCGTGCGCATTGTGTCCGCCGGTACGTTGATCGAGGACGAAATGCTGGACGAAAGTCGCAACAATTATATTGCGTGTTTGTTCAAGTCGAGCGATGGTGTGTCGATCGCTTGGACGGATATTACGACGGGGGAATTTCTTGTCGAAGAATTCGTCGGAGAAACGGCGGTAGAGGACGCGGTCGGTCGGCTTATCAAGCTTTCCGTGGCGGAAATTATCTGTAACGAAGAAATGTTGCTTGCTTCCAAGCATTTGCAAGAAGTCAAGCATAACTTGCTGCCTTCGTTTTCTTGCTATATGCCGTGGGCGTTTAACGTAAAACACGCGGAGAAAAATTTGTTGGAACAGCTTGGGGCGCATTCCTTGGCGGCGTACGGATTGTCGTCGAAGGACGATATGATTGCCGCGGCGGGCGCATTGGTCGAGTATTTGCGGGAAACGCAAAAACACGCGCTTGCCAATATTACGTCCGTTCGAGTCGTCGATAAGGACAAATATATGGTTTTGGACAGCATCGCCGTACGAAACTTGGAATTGGTACGCAATAATGCCGAAAATAAAAAATACGGTTCTCTTTTATGGGTATTGGATAAAACCAAAACGGGCATGGGCGCGAGAATGCTTCACCGCATGGTGCTTTCGCCGCTGAAAGATGCGGCGGAGATTACTTATCGTCAAGACGGCGTGGAAGAACTCGTTTCCGCATCCGTCGTGCGTATGGGCTTGTCGGAAATATTGCGCGACGTACGCGACGTAGAGCGTTTGGCGGGGAAAATTTCCAACGGTAATTTCACGCCGAGGGATTGTTTGGCTCTCGCAACGTCTTTGAATACTTTGCCGACCTTAAAAATTCAATTAACGGGTTTCGGCTCCGAAGTGCTTACGGATATACACGACGGATTGACGGATATGAAAGAGATTGCCGATTTATTGACTTCGGCAATCGATCCCGACGCACCTGCTTTAATGAAGGACGGAGGCTATATTCGTAGCGGATTCGATGCGGAATTGGACGAGCTGCGCATGGCGGCGGCGAACGGTAAAGAACTTGTAAAAGGCGTTGAGGAGCGTGAACGGGAACGTACGGGGATAAAGACCTTGAAGGTGGGATATAATCGCGTATTCGGCTATTATATCGAGGTTTCCAACTCTTTCAAGGATAAAACGCCGGAAAATTATATCCGAAAACAAACGTTGTCTACGGGGGAACGTTATATTACGGAAGAATTGAAGGTGTTGGAAGAAAAAATATTGACGAGCGGCGAAAAATCCTTGAAATTGGAATCGCGTATTTACAGCCGCTTGTTGGAAGTGTTGTCCGAACAGATAGAGGCGTTGAAAACGATCGCGCAGTCGCTTGCGTTGTTGGATTGCTTGGTTTCGCTGGCGACGGTGGCAAAGGAACGTCGTTACGTTCGCCCGAAGATAAAGGAGAGCGGCACGTCGTTGACGATTACGGACGGCAGACATCCCGTCGTGGAGGCGATTTCCAAGGAACGGTTTATTCCTAACGACACGTTGCTCGACAACGCGGAAAATCGTTGTGCGATCATTACCGGTCCGAATATGGCGGGTAAAAGTACGTATATGCGGCAGGTAGCCTTAATTACGCTGATGGCGCATATCGGTTCGTTCGTGCCGGCTCGGGCGGCTGAGATTCCGTTGACGGATCGAATTTTTACGCGCGTCGGAGCAAGCGATAATTTGATTTTCGATCAAAGTACGTTTATGGTAGAAATGACGGAAGTCGCAACGATTTTGTTACACGCGACGAAGGACAGTTTGCTGGTATTGGACGAAGTCGGACGCGGAACGAGTACGTACGACGGTTTGTCTATCGCTTGGTCGGTGATTGAATTTTTGACCAAGCATATTCAAGCAAAAACGTTGTTTTCGACGCACTATCACGAATTGACGGAACTGGAAAATACGCTGGACGGCGTAAAAAATTACAAAATTACCGTAAAGGAACTGAACGGCGCGATCGTGTTTTTGCGAAAGATCGCACGCGGCGGAGCAAACCGAAGCTTCGGTATCGAAGTCGCGGCGTTGGCGGGTGTTCCGAAAGAAGTGACGGCTCGGGCGAAATCGATTTTGAAAACGTTGGAAAAGAACGACATCGCGAGCGGTAAGTTGCGAATTACGGATACGGAGGAAGAACCGTCGGAAGAGCGGCAACGGTCGGAAGTGGAAGAAATCCTTGCGGATACGGACGTGAATACGTTGTCGCCGATACAGGCGCTTATGCTGTTAGAGGACTTAAAAGGGAAATTGACTTCGGAGAATTAATATGGCAAAAATAAATATTCTGCCTGCAAAGGTTTATAATCGTATTGCGGCGGGCGAGGTCGTCGACAGACCGTATTCCGTCGTGAAAGAATTGATTGAAAATGCGATAGACGCAGGCGCGACCGAAATTGAAATATACGTGGAGAAAGGCGGAAAACAGCTGATTCGGGTTACCGATAACGGTTGCGGTATCGCGCGCGACGATTTGCAGTCTGCGTTTTTGCCGCACGCGACGAGTAAAATTTCCAAGGCGGAGGATTTAGAGGGCGTTTTGACGTTGGGGTTCCGAGGAGAGGCTGTGGCGTCCATCGCTTCCGTCGCGAAAATGACAATCACCTCCAAGACGGCGGAAGGGAAGTGTTATCGTCTTGCCTGCGACGGCGGAGAAATGGGAGAAATTTGCGAAGCCGCCGGGGAAAACGGCACGGACGTTTGCGTGGAAATGCTCTTTTACAATACGCCGGTGCGGCTCGGTTTTTTGAAATCGGATAAAGCCGAAGAAACGGATATTACGAATTTTGTATCGCGTTTTATTTTGAATCGTCCGAAAATCGCGTTTACCTACTACGTGAACGGGAAAAAAGTCTTGCAATCGTTTGGCGGCGGCGAGGAAGAAGCTCTCGCAGGCGTTTACGGTGCTTCCGTTTTGTCGAACTGCTTTCAAATAGACGCGCAAAAACACGGAATTCGCGTGCGCGGTTATATCGGCGATCAAAACTTTTCAAAGCCGAATAAGAGTTATCAAAGCGTATTTTTGAACGGCAGATATATCGTCAACGCAACGATATCCGCCGCTGTTTCCAATGCTTACGGCAGCTATTTGATGAAACGGCAATACCCGTTTTACGTTTTGTACGTAGACGTGCCTACTGAAATCGTGGACGTGAACGTACACCCGAATAAAGCGGACGTGCGTTTCGCCGACAATCAAATTATTTACGGTTGCGTTTATACGATTATTTCTGCCGTGTTGGACGGTCAGACCAAAGCGTTGGAGTACGTTGTGGCGCAGCCGAAAACGTCCTACGTCGAATCTACCGAGGAAGAAGCGGAACAACGTGAAATTTTTTCCGACGAAAAGTCGACGAAAGAGTCGCAACGCTCGTTGCCAGGGATCGGCTCGCTTACGTACGAAGAGGCGAAACGGGAAATCGAGGAGGCGGCTCCTGCGTTTCTTGCTAAAAAACAAGGCGAAAGTTTGCCGTTCGGCGAGGTTGCGGAACCGCGCAAAGGGTTTGTTCCCAACGACGAAATAGAGGAATGTACTCCGAAAAAATGCGGCTCTTTGCAATCGGTAAAACCGAAACGGGGCGATACGAACGGTGCGGAAAAATTACACGAAAAATATCCGGATCTGTTTTTTGAGCGTAACGTATTCCGCGTGAACGACCCGGCGTACGAGCAAGCCGCAACGAAAAACGAAAGCGAGCCGTCGGATGCGTTTGAAGAAAATAAGCGTTTTCTTGCGGAGATGGAAAATAAGGCGAAACAGAATAAAATCGACGTCGCTACCTGCACGTATGCAGGGAAGTTGTTTAATACGTATTTGCTTTACGAACGCAAGGACGAGGTTTTTATCATAGATCAACACGCCGCGCACGAACGCTTGATTTTTAACCGTATGAAGGAAAAAATGCAAAATCGCGCGATTGCGCAACAGCCCATGCTTTTGCCGTATGCGTTGCGGTTGAACGCTTTCGAAGGCGCGTTCATTGCGGAACAAACCGAGGCGATTCGAGCCATGGGATTCGAGTTAACGAAAAAATCCGATACGTTGTTCGAGGTGTCGGCTGTTCCCGTCGACTTACAGAATATCGATTTGGGCGTATTTTTCAACGATATTTTAAGCGATATCGGCGGTTATCGTTCCATTAAGTTGGAAGAGTTGTTGAAGGACAAGCTTGCGACGGCGGCATGTAAGGCTGCGGTAAAAGGCGGAATGGATTTAACTCGCGAGGAAATAGACGAATTGTTTAAGCTGATGGACGGCG
>CAZEVL010000020.1:0-21757 GCA_964515795.1 uncultured Clostridia bacterium
TGTGCAATAATATTGTCGTAAAAAGTCGAATGAGAAAAAAGAAAGGTAACGAATATACTCGGTATTGTTCTCTTTTTTGACTTTTCTGCGTGTATTTCGGATATTGAACGATATTTTGTGATAAAAACGACAATATTCGCTCTAAAAATGTGTAAAACAGACAAACTATTCACTCTAAAAATAGTTCTTTCCCGTTGACATTCCGTGTTTTTTTTGGTATAATACTAAAAAAAGAAGGAGCGCGTATTATGTCCGAACTCTATATGCGGCGAAAAATAGACCAATACTTAGCGGAATGGAAAGCCGATCCCGACCGAAAACCTCTGATTGTGAAAGGTTGCAGACAAATCGGAAAAACCGAATCCGTTCGACGTTTCGCAAAAAACGCAAACTACGAAAGTTTTATAGAAATCAACTTCGTTAAAGACGAAAAATATAAAAAAATAATCGGCGACGGGTATGAAACGAACGCTATTGTCAAAAATATATCCTTGTTAGATCCGTCGAAGAAATTTATCAAAGAAAAGACTTTGATTTTTTTCGACGAAATTACCGAATTTCCCGAAATTGCCACTTCTTTGAAATTTTTCAAAGAAGACGGGCGTTTCGACGTAATTTGCAGCGGATCTATGTTGGGCGTAAATTATAAAAAAATCGAAAGCAACAGCGTCGGATATAAAACAGACTTCGAAATGCACTCGATGGACTTTGAAGAATTCCTTTGGGCAAAAGGCTATGGCGAAGACGTTATCGAAGATATGTTGGAACACATGAAGACGTTCACCCCTTTCAGCGAATTGGAAATGGATTTGTTTCATAGACTCTTTTTAGACTACGTCGTCTTAGGCGGAATGCCGGCGGTGTTGCGCGATTACGTTCAAAAAGAAACATTTGAAGGTTCTCTCGATACGCAACGGCAATTGATTTCCGATTATAAAGAAGATATCCGCAAATATGCGGAAGGTTTGGATCAAACAAGAATCCTAAACGTATTCAACAGCGTAGCCGCGCAATTAGCGAAAGAAAATAAAAAATTCCAAATTTCCAAAGTAGAACGAGGGGCGCGTTTCCGCGATTATCGCGGTTGCGCGGAATGGTTGGTGGATGCCGGCATCGTCAATATGTGCTATTGTTTGGATATGCCGGAATTGCCTTTATCGGGAAATTACGACACGGATAAATTCAAATTGTATTTTTCGGACACGGGCTTATTGGTTTCCCTTTTGGACGAAGAATCCCAAGTCGATCTCCGCGCGAACAAAAATCTCGGGGTATATAAAGGCGCGTTGTACGAAAATATCGTCGGAGAAGCCTTGGTAAAAGCCGGCTATAAGCTGTATTACTACAAACGCGAGGACGGAACGCTGGAAGAAGACTTTTTCATACGTTCCGCAGATTGTTTGATTCCTATCGAGGTAAAAGCACGCGACGGCAGGTCCAAGTCTATGCGTACGTTGATTTCGTCCGACAAATACGAGGACGTTGCCTACGGATTTAAGCTGTCTGCAAATAACGTCGGTTACAGCGAAAAAATTTATACGTTCCCCTATTTTTGCGCCTTTTTGCTGAAAAGATTTATGGCGACTTTTCACCCCGTAGAAGAACGTTAACTTTACATTGAGGTTAGGAACGGTATTCTTTCCCACGATTTTCCTATACGATAACGAAAAAGCAAGCGGTATCCGATGCCGCCTGCTTTTTTGTTTGCATTGCAATTGTCGCCTCCGACGTCTTATCGCTCCTTTTCTTTACCGAATGTTTTCCAAAATCAATTTGTCCGCAACGAGGGCGATAAATTCGCTGTTCGTAGGCTTTTCCGAGCCTAAATAAATTCTCGTCCCGAAAATAGCGTTGACGGCGTCGATTCGTCCCCTGTTCCAAGCCACCTCTATGGCGTGTCGTATCGCCCTTTCCACCTTACTTGCGGAAGTTTCGAAGCGAGCCGCTATCGTCGGATACAGTTCTTTCGTAACGCTGTTGATTATGTACGGTTTCTCGATTGTCAATTTGATTCCTTCGCGCAAATACGCATATCCCTTTATATGCGGCGGTATGCCGATGGATATAAAAATTTCGCTGATTTTTTCCTCGACGGAACTTACCTTACGTGGCGACGCTTCCGTTTCCGCATCGATTTCTCGTGACGAACACAAGCCTTTTATCCGTTCCATGGCTGCCGATACCGTAAACGGTTTAATCAGATAATACGACGCACCTGCCTCCATAACCAAATCGATCAACTGTTCGTTCGCATTCCCGCATACGACGATTTTCGTTTCGGGCAATTCCTTTTTTACGGCTTGTACCACCGATAGCCCGTCGCGTCCTTTCAAAAACGTACCGATGACGACCAAATTCGGCTTTTCTCGAAGAATTTTCTCCAATCCGTCGTCTCCGTCGTCGCTTGCGTATAATACGCTGTATTCGCACGTTTCTTGAAACGCCAACCTTAATTGTTCTACTACCGCTTTGTTGATTTCCAGGATAATTACCGATTTTGTTTGCATAATCCCCTCTCCCTTTTATAAATTACGATCTTTCCAATCGTGGAAATATTATACTACACAATTTTCCATATGTAAAGTATATTTTTACAATAATATCGATTTTTTTATAAAAATATTTGATATTGTGCAATAATATTGTCGTAAAAAGTCGAATGAGAAAAAAGAAAGGTAACGAATACGCTCGGTATCGTTACCTTTTTGACTTTTATGCGTGTGTTTCGTCGATATATTCGTCGTAAGAAACTTGTCTGTCGTACGTTTTCGTTTCGTTGAGTTCGATGATACGATTGGCTACGGTATTCATCAATTCTTGGTCGTGCGACGTAAGCAACATACAACCGCGATAATTGCTTAACCCGTTGTTGAGAGCGGTGATGGATTCCAAATCGAGATGGTTGGTCGGTTCGTCGAAAATCAGGAAGTTACTTCCCTCCAACATCATTTTGGCGAGCATACAACGCACTTTTTCGCCACCCGAAAGCACTTTGGCTTTTTTCAAAGCTTCTTCGCCCGAGAAAAGCATTCTTCCCAACCAACCGCGAAGATATTCTTCGTAATGGTCGGACGAGAACTGTGAAAGCCATTCAACCAAATTCAAATCGCAATTCAAGAAATACTCGTTATTGTTTTGCGGAAAATAAGAAACGGAAATGGTCTTTCCCCATTTCACCGTACCTGCGTCCGGTTGTTCTTTGCCCATAAGAATATCGTAGAGCATCGTAAGCGTAGTACTCTTATCGGAAACGATACCGATTTTTTCGCCTTTTTGCACCGTAAAGGACAAATCCTTAAAATATCCCTCTTTCGTCAAGCCTTCCACCATCAAAATATCGTTGCCGATATCTTTTTCGAATTTGAAATCGATATAGGGATACTTACGAAGCGACGGCTTAAAATCGTTAATCGTGAGCTTTTCCAATTCCTTTTTACGCGAAGTAGCCTGACGAGATTTCGACGCGTTTGCGGCAAACCGCGCGATGAATTCCTGCAATTCCTTTGCACGCTGTTCCGCTTTCTTGTTTTGCTCTTTTTGTTGACGAGCAAGCAACTGGCTCGTCTGATACCAGAAATCGTAGTTTCCGACGAACATATTGATTTTACCGAAATCGACATCGCAAATGTTGGTACAAACTTTATTTAAGAAGTGTCTGTTGTGCGATACGATGATGATGGTATTTTCAAAATCCATCAAATAATTTTCCAACCATCTGACGGTTTTGATATCCAAGTTATTCGTAGGCTCGTCCAAAAGCAACACGTCGGGATCTCCGAACAACGCCTGTGCAAGCAAGACGCGAACTTTTTGCTTTGCGTCCAAATCGCTCATCGAAGCATAGTGTAAATCGTCGGGAATATCCAACGCATTCAAAAGTTGTGCCGCTTGAAATTCCGCATCGTAACCGTTCATTTCCGCAAACTCGCCTTCGAGTTCCGCCGCTTTTACGCCGTCCTCTTCGGAAAAGTCCGGTTTTGCATACAATGCGTCTTTTTCGTCCATCACCTCGATCAAACGCTTATACCCGAGCATAACCGTACGTAAAACCGTTTCGTTGTCGTACATATTTTGGTTTTGCTGCAAAACGGACATACGCTCGTTTTTATCCAAGCTGACAAAGCCCTTCTGCGGTTCTATTTCACCCGATAACACTTTCAAAAAGGTAGATTTACCTGCGCCGTTCGCACCGATGATACCGTAACAATTTCCTTTCGTGAATTTTAAGTTTACGTCTTCAAATAATTTTTTACTTCCGAATTGCAAGGAAACGCCCGTAACTTGTAACATTCAAACACCTCAAAATTATATTTCAAAAAGCATTATACCATATTTTAAGGATTTAAGCAATCGTTTCCGCCGCGGAATTGTCACAATTTCCCGTAATCGACGATTTTTAAGCGTTTTGCCGAAAAAAAACGACGGAGAAAAAATCCCCGTCGCGTTTGTCTGCGTCGATTATAGAATACGGTTTTCCGTATACGTTTTTCCGAAAACGGAAAATCACCGATTCAATCGCATCGATAAAATAGACTATATTATTATTTCGTGAGCTTTTCGATTTCCGCGGCTACGTCCGCAACGGTAACGAGAGTTTCCACTTCCTCGTCGGGAATGATGATCCCGTACTCGTCTTCGAGCTGACTGAGAAGCTCCACGACGTCCAACGAATCCGCGCCCAAATCGTCCACGATTTTTGCGTCGGGCGTAACTTTTTCAAGAGACAAATTAAGTGCCTCGGCAAGCATTGCCTGAATTTTTTCCAACATACTAATTATCCTCCGTAAGATTAGATTGTAATATTCTTACCGAAACAGTGTAGCACATTTTCTTCGGTATGTCAATCGTTTGATGCTTATTTCCCTTTCTTTTTCATCGTTAAACCGATACGGTTCTTTTTCACGTCTACTTCTTTGACGCGTACCTGAACGACCTGACCGACCCGCAATACCTCCGAAGGATGCTTGATATATCGGTCGGTAATTTCCGAAATATGTACCAAGCCGTCTTGATGTACGCCGATATCGATAAACGCGCCGAAGTCGATAACGTTTCTTACCGTCCCCGTAAGCTCCATGCCGACTTTCAAATCTTCGATTCCCATAACGTCTTTACGAAGCGTAGGCGCAGGCAGACCTTCGCGGATATCTCTGCCCGGCTTCATAAGTTCGGTGACGATATCGAGAAGCGTTGCTTTATCGAGCTCCGTTTCTTGTGCGACCTTCTCCTCGCCGTACGCTTTGATTTTCTGTCTTAAATCGGCGATTTTTCTTGCGCGAACGTCTTCTTTCGTATAAGAAAACAACGCCAACAGTTTCTCTGCTTTTACATACGATTCGGGGTGAACCGCCGTATTGTCGAGAATATTTTCGCCGCCGTCGATACGCAAGAATCCCGCGCATTGCGTATACGCCTTTTCACCGAGTTTCGGCACTTTCAAAAGTTGCTTTCTCGATCGGAATTTTCCGTTGCTCTCGCGATACGCTACGATATTTTTCGCCACGGCGGAATTTAAGCCGGAAACATATTTCAGAAGAGAAACGCTTGCCGTATTCAAGTCTACCCCGACGCTATTTACGCAATCTTCCAAAACCCCGGAAAGCGCGCCGTCCAAACGCTTCTCGTTCATATCGTGTTGATACTGCCCGACGCCGATGGATTTCGGATCGATTTTGATAAGTTCCGCCAACGGATCTTGCAATCTTCTTGCAATCGATACCGCACTTCTTGCCGTAACGTCGTAATCGGGAAATTCTTCCGCACCGAGCGCACTCGCCGAATACACCGACGCACCTGCCTCGTTCACAATGACGTAACCGACTTCTCTGCCCGTTTCCGCCTTGATTTCTTTGATAAGCTCGGCAATGAAAATCTCACTTTCCTTGCTTGCAGTGCCGTTCCCGCACGAAATGACTTGCACGCCGTATTTTTCGATCAATTTCTTTAAGACGATTTTTGCCTCTTCCGTTTTGTTTTGCGGAGGAGTCGGGAATACGACCGTCTTATCGAGCACTTTGCCCGTACCGTCTACCACGCAAATTTTACAGCCCGTACGGAAAGCGGGATCCCACCCCATCGTGATTTTATCTTTAACGGGAGGTTGCATTAACAGAGGTTTCAAATTCAATTCGAACATCTTTATCGCCTGCTCGCTGGCGTCTTCGAAAAGTTGTGCGCGGACTTCTCTTTCCACCGACGGAGCGATCAATCTTTCGTAAGCGTCTTCCGCCGCCGCCTTGACGATTTTCGAGCTTTCGCCGCCGTCCTTTAAGAAACTTGCCGCGGTAATGCGCTTTGCAAAATCGACGTCTACGACGACGGATACCTTCAAAAATTCTTCTTTCTCGCCGCGGTTTAACGCCAAAATACGATGGCTTTTAATTTCACGGACGGGTTCGCGATAATCGGCGTACATTTCATAAGTCTTGGTTTCGTCCGCCGCCTCTTTTCCTTTTGCGTACGACGAAACGATTTCCCCGTGATTGTAAAAGAAATTACGCAATTTTTTACGAGTTGCGGCGTCGTCGGAGATTGTTTCCGCAATAATATCTCTTGCGCCGTCAATCGCTTCGTTCGCCGTTTTGACTTCTTCGGTGATATAGTTTGCGGCTTCCGCATATACGTCGAACGTCTTGTCTTGGCGCAAAATTTTCTCGGCGAGGGGCTGCAAACCTTTGGCGATCGCCACGGACGCACGCGTCTTACGCTTTTGCTTATACGGACGATAAATATCTTCCACTTCCGTCAAAATAACGGCTTTTTCCAAAGCCGAACGAATTTCGTCCGTCATTTTACCTTGTTCGGTAATCGCGTTCGTCACTTCTTCTTTGCGTTTTTCAAAATTGCGAAGATAGGTAAGTCTGTCGAAAAGTTCGCGCAAGACCTGATCGTCGCAAATGCCCGTCATTTCTTTACGCTAAAGCGCGATAAAAGGAATGGTGTTTCCCTCGTCGATTAAGTCGACGATGTTGCGCGCGTGTGCGGGAGTTAAATGAAATTCTTCGGTAATCGTTTGTAAAATATCCATAGTTCTACCTTGTTTTTTTAGTCTTTTTTCTTTTTTAAGGAGCGCAAAACGTCCTTTTGTTCTTGCGATAAGCGATAGCTTTCTATCGCTTTTTGAATGGCTTTGTTGTGCGTTTTTGAATCCAAAATCTCGCTCCTTATGATTTTCAAGCCTGCGTCGTAGTGTTTTACCAAAATCTCCGCCGTAAGCCAGCTTATCGCCATATACACGTAATACTTCGACGAATCCGCTCGTTTTATATAGTCTTCGATAAGCGGTAAATAAGCTTCTTCCGCATAACGGGAGAGCAAAACGACCAGTACGTATCGTTCGTAAAATTCGCCGCCGTTCCGAAAAAGCTTTTCCAAAATCGGCACGAATTCGTCTTTTCGCTTTTTTATGCAATCGGCTTTGAAACAATCGCAAAGCGCCCAGTTATCCATTAGAGAAACGGCATATTCGATTTGCCGTACAAACTCCTCGTAAGGGAGCGCGGCAATGATCGCGAGCTTGATAAAAACGACTTCGTAATACTCGTTCGGAAATCCCGAAATCGTCGTCCAATCGTTTTTATACGTCTGTGCGATTTTTCGCATCGTGGGGGTACGCACGCCGAGAATCGTGTATCGCGTAGCGATCAAACGCCGTTGAAACGAAGCGTACTCTTCCTCTTTACTTGTGTTTAGTATCGTCAACAACTCGGAATACGTCATCGAGTGCCTTCCTCCATACGTCTTCTGTATATCGCGGGTTTGCAGGGCTGGTAGACGGCATTTTTTCGTAAGCCGTGTCCGTATCCGCATAATATTTTTCAAACAGCCGAAACGCGAGCGAACCGTTCAAAAGTATCTTTTCTATTTTTGCCGTGCGAAAAATTTCGCAAAGGTCTGCGATTTCCGCATTTTTCACGGAAGCGTCGGACGAACCGTCTATCTCGCAAGCGGTTATCACGTCCCAAAGCGCGATGCCGTTACGAAACAGAAACGCTTTCTTTTCTTCCGTGCTTTCCGGAACGGATTCTCCGAAATACGAGCACAGCATCTTCCAAAAACGATTTTGCTTATTCCCGTAATAAAATGAAATTTCTCTACTTTTCACCGACGGAAAACTGCCCAATATCAATACGCGACTGTTTTCGTCGTAGACCGCCGGGAAGCCGATTTTCTTTCGCTCGCACATATTAAAGAGAAAACGGCGTATCGGTGTTGCCGACCAAAGCGATCGCTTTATGTTTTTCGTCCAACAAAATCGATAAAGTTTCTTGCGCTTTTGCATACGTCATCGCATTGATTCGATTCAATTTTTCCTCGAAATCGAAAATTTTATCGAAATACAGCATATATCTGCCGTATAAAAGCATTTGCGAATTGCTGCTTTCGTTGCTGAAAAACATGCCGGATTTCATCTGTTCGCGACTGCGTAAAAATTCGTCTTCGGTAATGCCGTTCTTTTTCAAATTCCGCACGACTTGTTCGATCGCCTCGTACGCTTCCGTCGCATTGGCAGGATTTACGCCCGCATAGATATTTAAGGTCGCGCATTCGGGAAACGCCGACAAATAGGAATACACGGAATATGCCAAGCCGCGTTTTTCACGCACTTCCTGAAACAAACGTGCGCTCATAGAACCGCCCAAAATGCCGTTGATCGCACTGACGTAATCTTCGCGCTCGTCTCCGCGAGGAACGGACGGATACGCAATGGCGATATGCATTTGCTCGATGGCTTTTTGCTTCACAAGGCTTCGATGCGACAAAACAACGTTCGGTTTCCGCACCTCGTATAAGCCTTTTTCCAACGCTCCGAAATACTTTTCGACGAGTCTTTCCGCCGTTTCCGCATCGATACCGCCTGCAAAGGAAAGCACGATGTTTTCAGGACAATAACGCGCCTTTTTGTAGCGTTTTACGTCCTCGAAAGTGAAGCCTTTCACGTTGCTCGACGGACCTAAAATATTTCGCCCGTAATTTTCTTTTCCGTAAAACGCCGTTGCCAGTAAGTCTAAACACAAATCCTCCGGCGTATCCTCGTTCATGGAAATTTCTTCGCAAATAACCCCTTTTTCCCGAAACATTTCTTCTTCGGGATAGGTTGCGTTCAAAAACAAGTCGGAAAGCAACTCGAAACAAGCTTCCGTATGATCGGAAGTGCATTTGGAGTAATAACAAGTCATATCCTTGCCCGTAAAGGCGTTTATTTGCGCACCGATCCTGTCGAACGCGTCCGATATTTCGAAAGCGTTGCGTTTCTGCGTGCCTTTGAATTGCATATGTTCGATGAAATGCGAAATACCGTCTTCGGCGTCTGTTTCCGCGCTTGCGCCCGTCCCGACCAAGATGCCCATAGTGACGGACATTATGCCCTGCATTTGTTTCACGACGAGCCGCAGCCCGTTTTCATATCTTTTTTCGTATACCATTTTATTTATCCGTCCTTTTGTAAATGCTCCGACACCGTTACCGCATGCAGAGCTTTACTTTCGTAATATTTCAAAATATCGTCTAACGCGGCGGCGGTTTCTTTCATCGGATGCATTAAAATAAAGTCCCCCGCGACAACGTTTTTCGTTGCTCTTCGATAGATGACGGACGCATTTTTATCTCGCCAATCTATCGTATCTTTCGACCATAAAATCGTTCTCATTTGTAATTGTTTGCAAACGGACAATACGTTTTCTCCGTACGCGCCCGAAGGCGGTGCGAAAAGCGTCGGTTTTACGCCGATCGCCAACTCGATAAAGCGGTTACAGTCGGAAATTTCTTTCAAATTGGCTTCGTAACTCAATTTATCGTGCGCTTTATGGAAATATCCGTGATTGCCGATTTCGTGTCCGTCCGCGTAAATGGCGCGTAAACACTCTACGTTATCGTCCGCCCAACAACCGCCGATAAAAAAGGTGGCTTTTGCATCGTGTCGTTTCAAAGTGTTCAAAATATCGTAGACTTCGTCCGTACCCCAATATACGTTGAACGTTAAAGAAACGCAGCCGGAACTTTCGGAGGCGGAGCGGTAAAGCTCCGTCTTTTCCCCCTCCGTTTCCACGCTGTCGTCGATAGGCGCGAAACAAAGCGCACCGACGGAAATCACCAAAAAACACAGCGTAATATTCGTAACGGCTTTCAAAAGAGTCGCCCGTTCGAAAAAATCGCGTTTATTCAAGCCGATCACCTCCAAAAAGAGTTCGTAATATACTATTTTCTTTTTGAAGAAGTTATGCCTTTATCGGATTTTTACGATCGTAACGCCCGTTTCCCCTTCGCCGTATTGCCCGAGACGATATTCCGCAACGTTTCGGTGCTTACGCAAAAATTCGTGTATCCCCGCACGGAGCTTGCCCGTGCCTACGCCGTGCACGATACGAACTTCCTCCAAATTGGAAACGACCGCGGCGTCTATAAACGCCTCGACGTCGGGCAACGCTTCTTGCACCGTCATGCCGATAACGTTCAATTCCAACGAAGGCGTGCGCTTGGATACGAGCGACTTGCTTACCTGCACCTTTTCCGGCTCGCCTTTTTTTTGCCATTTCCGATTTTTGGAAGCAGTAACAGTTTGTGCTTTTCCGTCGCCTATTACTTGCGCGAGATCGGAAATTTTACAACGCAATCGAATATTTCCGCATAAAACTTCCGCTTCGTTCTTTTGCGGACGTACGCTTTGCACGACGCCCTCTTGCAAAGTCGTTTGCACGAATACGGTCATACCCGTCTTGACGTCTTTTGCTTGCAAAGGCGCGTATTCTGCGAAAGGAACTTCCGACTCTTCCGTTTCGTAGGCTTTGTCCGAAAGCTTATTTTTCAGCGTTCGCGCTTTGATGAGATCGGCGTCGGAAATTTGCTGTTTGGCGAAAATTTCTTCGATGCCTTCCAACAATTCCTCGGCGTCCGCCGTGCGTTGGTTGACGATTCGACGAGCTTCCGCCTTCGCCGAAGCGTATAATTTATCTTTCTCTTTTCGGAGCTTTTCGCGCTCCTCGTCCAAAGCTTGAATTTTTTCCTGCCACTCCGCTTTCAAACGCGTGCATTCCTGTAAAGTTTCGTCCGCCGCGATACGGCTTTCTTCCGCGGTACGAACGATGTTTTCAAACTTTTGCGCGTCTTCGGAAAGATTGGAAAGCGCGTCGTTCAAAATACTTTCCGGCAATCCCAATTTTCGGGAAATCGCCAAAGCATTGCTCGCCCCCGGCAAACCGATTTTAATGACGTACAAAGGCTGCAAGGTTTCGGAATCGAATTCCATACAAGCATTTTCGATACCCTTTGCGGAAAATGCGAATTCCTTCAAGGCGGTGTAGTGCGTCGTAATCACGCCCGCGCAACCGCTTTGCAATAAATGTGAAACGATGGCTTTGGCAAGCGCTTGCCCTTCGTCGGGATCCGTACCGCCGCCCAACTCGTCAATCAAAACAAGACATTTGTCATTGACTTTTCCGACGATATCGATAATATTCGTGATATGCGAAGAAAACGTGGAAAGACTTTCTTCGATACTTTGCAAATCGCCCACGTCGCAATAAATTTCCTCGAATACGGAAACCGTTGCGCGTTTTGCGGGAATAAACAGACCGCACATCGCCATTAAACAAAACAGACCTATCATTTTCAAGGTAACCGTTTTACCGCCCGTATTCGGACCGCTAATGAGTAAAAAACGATACGCCGAACCCAATTCCACACTCACGGGGACGACTTTTTTACGATCGATCAACGGATGTCTGCCGCTGTCGAAAGAAACAATCCCTTTTTCGTTTACCGACGGACATACGGAACCGAGCTTGTAAGCGTATTCCGCACGCGCGTAGGCGCAATCGATATCTTCCAACAATTCGATATCTCGTTCCAGCTCCTCGCCCATAAACCCGACGCGACGGGAAAGCTCTCCTAAAATCCGTTCGACTTCTTCTTTTTCGTCAACGGCGAGAGAACGAAGTTCGTTGTTCATTTCCAAAATTTCTTCGGGTTCGATAAAGAAGGTCGCGCCGCTTGCCGAACGATCGTGCACGAAGCCTTTTACGTTGCGTTTATATTCCGCGCGCACGGGCAAGACGTAACGATTATCTCTCATCGTAATGATTCCGTCTTGTAAATATTTTCCCTCGCTACCCGTTAAATATTCGGAAAGACGGATACGAATTCGCTCGTTTAAGGAGCGGATTTCCCGTCGAACGGTATACAGTTTATCGCTTGCGAAATCGCTCACTTCCGTATCGCTGAGGATCTTCGTGCGAATATCTTCTTCCAAGTTCGCGTCGTAATACAAGCCTTCCGCAAGCTTTTTGATCTCCGTAATTTCCGCGTCGTCGATTGCATGAATGCTCGTATAAGCAATCCTCGTCGAACGCAAAAGATTTTCTGCCTTTAACAGTTCTCCGCAAGATAACGGAGAGCCTTTTTTAGCCCGACCGAGTTCGTCGTCGAACGCGGGAAAGAACTCTATTTTCGAAATGCCGTATTGAAAAAGCAGAGTAACGCTTTCTTGCGTTAATTTCAAACGCAGTTTTACCTCGGCGATATCCGAGGCAGGTTGCATATACGCAAGCTTTTGTTTGCCTCCGTAAGACACGGCGTATTCCGACGCGCTTGCGAGAATTTTATTCAATTCGGTTTTTTCAATGGCTCTTTGGTTCATAATGTTTTCCTTTTTTACAATACGCCGCGTTTGAAATGCCCCGACGTGTACGTCGAATAAACGTTTTTTTGCAACGACTCGTCGTTCGCCGCGTTTACGGCGGCGGCTCCGTCGGGCTGTACGCTGATATCTATAATTTTCCCTGCGCCCGTTATGCCCGTACCGACCAGCGAAGCACAGTTGTATACTTCGAACCGACACGCTCCGGAAGCGGCGTTATAACGGCGTACGGGGAATACGCGTCCGTTTTCGTCCGTCAAGCGATAGACGGATTTTTTATCGCATTTTGCGCAAGATTTTCCGAACGGGCAATAGCATAAATCCATTACCTTGATATCGCCCGAGGATAAAACGAACGCCTTGTCGGAAAGCAAGCCCCGCATTTCCTCCGCATTGGCTTCCTTAGACAACGCGTAATAGGCGACGTTCGGCAATTTGTTCGCTTCCGCGACGGAAACGGCGTTCATCAAATGCAAGCCCGTGCCGACGAAAATTTTCAAGTTACGCGCCTGCGCATAAAGTATGCCTGCGTAATTTTCGACGTATACGCCGTCGAATATACCGCTTTCCGCCAACGAATCCAACGCGCGCTCGTCTTCGGCAATGCAGAAAGGCGGATAGTAGAGATATTTTTCGAAACTCCCGTTTCGGAAACTTTGCGGAATCCCGTTGTTAAAATCGTTCGGCTTATAAATCGCTATATCCGCCCGTACGCCGTCGAAATTCGTACCGAGTACGGCAATTTTGCGGTTAACGCCGCTAAAACTCGGCATAGCAATCGGTCGATACGCATACGTTCCGCGTTCTCGTTTCGTCCATTTTTCGACAAGAGCGGCGTAAAACTCGCGACGCATTGCGTTTAGCTTAGACTTAGGAATAAAAATATCGCCGTCGACAACAACTTCCGCAAAGGAAACTTCTACGGGCAAATCGTCCGTTTTGCGAAAACAAGCAATCAATTCTTCCTTCGTGAGAACGCTCTTCTGTGCGGTTTGCAAAGGCTCGTCGGAGCAATAACGCACGCCGTCGGCTTCCGCCGTTGCCCTTTCCCCTTCGACGAATTTCAGCCGAAGCGAAACACGGCGTTTACGCGTTCCCGACAAGACGCGTTCGTTCACGGCGGTATCCGTCGTCACGAAAACGCCGTCACCGTTTTTCAATCGTGTTTTGGAAGAAATCGAAAAGCCGCGTTTTTCCGTTTTGAGAAAGAACGCGCCGCCGACTTCCCGTCCCTCGCGTAAGATCTTAAAACCGTCGCCGTTTCGAGGCGCAAACGCACTTTCCACGAAAAACGAACCGTTGACGACCTTGACGACGCCGATTTTTTCGCCCAAATGCCCTTGCACTGCGGGAGAAAGCAATCGTTTGTCCTGCCCGAACGCCAATCCTTTCGTATAATTTCCTCGATTGTACGTACGCTTTAAGTCCGACAAAGCCTGCTCTTCGCCGCTGTTCCCGTCTAAAATAAGGCGATAATACCGCACGGCGGCGGCAACGTATTCCGCACGACGCATTCTCCCCTCGATTTTGAAAGAAGTAACGCCTGCGTCGATATATTTTCGAATGTCCTGTCCGACGCTTAAATCGGACAACGACAATGCGTAAGATTTTTCTTCGAAACCGATTCTGTCATACGCGTAAAGCTTACGGCACGGTTGTTTGCATCTGCCGCGATTGCCGCTGTTTCCGCCTGCAAAAGAGGAAAAATAGCATTGCCCGGAAAAACAAGTGCAAAGCGCACCTTGCACAAACGCCTCCGTTTCGATGATCGGCGTAATTCTTTTTATTTCCTCCAACGGTGTTTCTCGCGCTAAAATCACACGCGAAAAGCCATAGGCTTTGGCGAGCTTTGCGCCGTTGACGTTGCAAACGCCCGCCTGCGTGCTTAAATGCAGTTCGACGGACGGATAACGTTCGTGTACGTATTTCCCGAGCAACAGATCTTGCAAAATAATTGCGTCCGCACCCGCTTCCCAAACCGATAACAACGTCCGCAAAAAAGCTTCCGTTTCCGAAGTTTTCACGACGGTATTCATCGCCACGTAGACTTTTACGTCCAATATATGCGCTTTATCGATGACTGCGCACATAGACTCTCCGTCGAAATTTTCCGCGCTTTGACGGGCTGAAAAAGAGCTGTATCCCAAATATACGGCGTTTGCGCCGTTTTGAACGGCGGCATGTGCGCTGTCGGCATTCCCTGCCGGTGCGAGTAGTTCTAACATAACGTACCTTCTTTTATCGGGCGATGCTGCGCGTAATCAGCTCTTCCGAGGCGTCGTAACCCATACTCTTCAACCGATAATTACGTGCCGCCACTTCGATGATTATGGCAAGATTTCGCCCGGGGCTGACGGGAATCGTCAATTTGGGGACTTTGATACCGAAATACGACGCCGAAGACATTTCGTCCCCGACCCGATCGTATTCTTTTCCTTGTTGCCAATTTTCAAGCTGAATAATCAGCTGTATTTCCTTTTCGTCCAAAACCGAACCCGACCCGTACATACTCTTCACGTTGATGATCCCGATGCCGCGAAGTTCCATGAAATAGCGAATGATATCGGGTGCCGTGCCGTACAACTCGTTGGCGATTTCCTTGATAATGACGTTGTCGTCGGCGATTAAACGATGACCGCGCTTGATAAGCTCCATTGCCGTTTCGCTTTTTCCGACGCCGCTTTTACCCGTGAGCAAAATCCCTACGCCGAATACTTCCATCAATACGCCGTGTTCGTTGACGGAAGGTGCCAACAAGCGGTTCAGATAAATATACAAATCGCTCATAAGATCGGTGGTGATTTTCGTGCTTCTGAAAAGCGGACAAGCGTATTCTTTCGCAATTTCCACCAGTTCCGGCGGAGCAGGCAAATCTCGGCTTAAAATAACGCAAGGCAATTCCCCGTGCGTAAAGAGCGGTAAAAGCTTCGCTCTCTTTTCCTCGGACGAAAACGACCGAAGATATTCGTATTCCGAAAGTCCCAAAACGATAATCCGTCGGGAATCGAAATAATTAAAAAATCCCACCGAAATTTGCAAGCCCGGACGTTCCACGCTCATGCTGGAAAGCGTCACGACGCCTCTGCCCGTAAAAATAATTTCCAAATTCAAGTCGGACGCAAATTTGTCCAACATAACGCTTTGCGTAACGTCTCCGTTCATATCGTTTCCTCCCGAGTAAATCCAAAACGTTCGATGACGTCGGCGATTGCGCCTTCCTCATTCGTGTATTCGCTGATATAATTCGCAGCTTTTTTCAACTCGCCATCGGCGTTTTTAACGGCGATTCCGATACCTGCTTTTTTAATCATCGACAAATCGTTGCGCTGATCGCCGATCGCAACCGTTTTATCGAGCGGCACGGAAAAATGCCTTGCCAACGCCTCCACCGCCGTGCCTTTGGAATAGTTTCGATTGACTACCTCGACCAAAAATTCTCCGCTTTTCGTCACTTCGCAATCGGGAAAATTTTCCGCCGAAAGCGCGCGCAGTATCCGCTCGTTGTCCTGCGCCGCCACCAATGCGACCGCTTTATAGCCGCACAGACCGCTTTCTTTGACGAATTCCGAAATTTTTCGGTCGGTAACGAGTTTCGCTTTCGTACCTACCGCCCTTTCGTATATTTTCAGCGCAACGTCGTCCCGATTGCTGTAATAGTCCCGCAAATCGTATACGTGAATATGCAAATCGAGCGCTTCCATTTTTCGGCAAATGCGCACCGTCGTTTCGTTGGAAAGCGTACCGGCAGACACAAGCGATTCCGTTTCTATGTCCATAACGATCGCGCCTTGGCAACAGCAAACGAAACCTTTTAAGCCAAGCTCCCTTATGCGCGGCAAAATTCCCGAAGGCATACGCCCCGTAGATACGGCGAACGTTCCTCCTGCCGCAATATATTCGGCGATTGCCGCTTTGTCCTTTTGTCCGATCGTTCCGTCCTTTCGCACCAACGTGCCGTCGAAATCCGAAACGATAAGCGGATGGTTTATCTTTCGCATTTACAGTCCTTCCTTGAAATAGACATAAATTTTTTTCGCAAGCTCCGCCCCGATTCCCTCGACTGCGGAAAGCTCCTCTTCGGACGCACTCATAATTTTATCGATTGTGCCGAATTTCTCCAAAAGAGCCAAACGCTTTTTCTTGCCGATGCCGTCGATTTCCTGCAATACGGACGCTAAATTTCGCTTGGAATGCAAGTTCCTGAAATACGTAATGGCAAATCGGTGCGCTTCGTCACGGATCCGTTGCAAAACCTTTAAGGCGTAATCGCGTTTGTCAAGCCGTACGCTCTCCTCCGAAAAAAGCGTAAAAATTTCCTCCTCGCGTTCGGCGAGCGAGATTAAATCGATATCGGTAATTCCGAATTCGTCAAATACCTCTTTTACGGCGGAAAGCTGCCCTTTTCCGCCGTCGATAACCATTAAATCGGGTTTCGGGAAACGTTCCTCTTCCTCCGTGCCGAGCTTAGCGAGCCGTCTGCGCATCATTTCTTGGTGGGAAGCGTAATCGTTTGCGCCCTCTACGGTTTTTATCTTGAAACGCCGATAACTGCTTTTATCCGCTTCTCCGTCGATAAAAACGACCATCGAACCGACCTTGTCCACGCCGCTGATATTGGAAATATCATAACACTCCATACGCCTCGGATAACGAGAAAGCGATAATATTTCCTGTAAGCGCACGCAGGCGTTTTTTGTCATATCGTCCTTATGTTTGATTTTGTCTATGGACTTTTGCAAATATTCCTCGGCGTTTTTTTGCGCCATTTCCAAAAGCTGCTTCTTGACCCCCATTTTCGCCAAAACGACTTCTACTTTTTTTCCGTAAGTCGTCAAAAAGTAATTTTCGAGCAATTCTTTTTCGCAATAGGATTCCGTAACGATCTCGTCGGGCAATTCCCTTGTCGCATAATATTGAATGATAAACGCGGTCAGCGCGTCCGTTTCCGTATAAGAACGATCTTCCAAGGCAAAATTGCTGCTACCTTGCATTATGCCGCTTCTCGTAACCAGAACGTTGACGGCGGAATAAATATAATTCGTCTTTAAGGAAATAACGTCGGCGTTTAACGCGCGATTGATGGAAGTGATTCGTTTTAATTTCAATTTCGAAAGCATATTCAGCTTTTCACGGTATTCCATCGCCAACTCGAATTCCTCGTTTTCCGCAAAAAGCAGCATTTTTTCTTTCAAAATCTCTTCGGCGTGTTCGTAATTGCCGTCCAAAAAAGAAAGCACTTCCTTGACGCGTTCGGCGTATTCTTCCTTTCCGCATAAATGCGCGCAAGGGGCAAGACAACGCCCCAAATGATAGGCAAGACACGGCTTTTTCGGTTTTGCGCCGATTGTCGTCGAACAAACGCGGACGTTGTAAACGGAACCGACGATATCCAACAAATCCGAACAACGCACGCCGCCCATAAACGGTCCGAAATATTTCCCGTCCTTACGAATTTTTCGGGTAACGGACACACGGGGATATTCCTCTTTCGTATGCACTTTGATATACGGATACGTTTTATCGTCCTTTAAGAGAATATTATATTTGGGCTTATACTTTTTAATCAGATTATTTTCCAACGCCAGCGCGTCGATTTCCGTTTTCGTAATGATATAATAGAAATCGGCGATATGCTCGACCATAGCCGCCACTTTTTCGGGTTTTGCCGAACTGTGAAAGTATTGTCGAACGCGATTTTTCAAAACTCGAGCTTTTCCGACGTATATAACGACGCCGTCTTTATCGAGCATCACGTACACGCCCGGATTATTCGGTAAAAGCTTTAATTTTTCCTGTAATTCGCTCATATTTCTTCCCTGAAAACGACGTATAGGTTACAAATGCCCTAATATAATCGGTCTACTCCTCTATTATATACCAAAATATAAAATTTTGCAAGGAAATACAAGGAAAAATCCGTTCAACAGCCCAAAAATTCGATTCCTTTTAAGATAACGTCGTTGACGGATTCCTTCGCCAACGCATAAAAGACGATTTTCCCCTGCCGCCAACAACGAACGATACCTGCGCTTTTCAAAAAACGAAGCTGATGCGAAACGGTCGTTTGGTTAATTTCGAGGATTCGGGAAATATCCGTAACGCAAAGCTCGCTGATTGCCAATGCGGAAAGAATTTTCACGCGTGTATAGTCCGCAAACACGGAAAAAAAGCACACAACGCCTTCGAGAATTTCTCCTTGCGGAACGTAATCCTCGATTAAGCTTTGCGTGCGTTTATCCAATAACAACGTCTGCGACATATGTATCCCTCCCATATATGTTTTTATGGGAATATGATAACATATGCGCAAACGTATATCTTGTAAAAGATTGTCGATTTTCGGGCGAATTTGTCCGTTTTATCGCTCCTTTACGAAATCTTTTTCACTTCGTAACCGGCTTCGGCAATTACGGAAACGAATTTTTCGTCGGGAATTTCCATATTCACCGAAACGCTCGCCATTTTCTTTTTCAAGTTCACGTCTACGGACTCCACGCCCTCGACGGCTTGCAACGCCTTCGTTACGTGCGCAACGCAATGCTGACACATCATTCCTTCGATTTTCAAAGTTACCGTGTTTTTCATGATATTTACCTCTTTTTCTTTTTTCTTTCCGAATCTCGTTAAACGCAGGGCGTTCGTTACGACGAATAAGGAGCTTAAACACATACACGCCGCACCGATCATAGGATTAAGCGACAACCCCGCAAACGCAAACACGCCTGCCGCCACGGGAATGGCAACGCAATTATAGAAAAACGCCCAAAACAAATTTTGACGAATATTCCGTACCGTTACTCGACTCAACGCTATCATCGTATCGACGAGTTTCAAATCTCCGCGAGACAACACCACGTCCGCCGTATCGATGGCTACGTCCGTACCGTTTCCCATCGCCACGCCGATATCCGCTTCTTTCAACGCAGGGCTGTCGTTAATACCGTCGCCGACCATCGCCACGAAACCGCCGACGGCACGGACGCGTTTTACCGCCTCCGTTTTGTTTTCCGGCAACGCCTCTGCGTAATAATCCTCTATGCCGACTTCTTCCGCGATGGCTTTCGCTACGTTTTCGTTATCGCCCGTCAAAATTCCTAAGCGAATCTCACGCCGTTTCAAAAGCCGAACCGCTTCCTTGCTTTCGGGCTTTAACGTATCCGCGATTGCAAACAACGCAACGATTTCCGTTTCCGAAGCCAGAAATACCACCGTTTTGCCTTGTTCGGAGTATTTCTTTTCTATCTCGTAGCTCTTTTTATCCTGTATTCGGTTCAACAGACGTCGATTGCCGAGCAGATATTTTTTTCCTTCGAACGTTGCGGACGCCCCCCTCCCCGTTTCGTATGCGTAATTCTCCACTTGCAATTCCGCATCACTCGATAAATACGTCGAGGCGTATTCTCGTACGCTTTCGGCTATGGGATGGTTGGAATGCTGCTCGATTGCCGCAGCCAAAGCCAAAGCGCGCGAAGCGTCGCCCTGCAACGTTTCGAACTCCGTTACCCGAGGTTTCCCGACCGTTAAAGTTGCCGTTTTATCCAACAAAATGCAGTTGATATCCTTGGCTTTTTGAAGTGCTTCCGCGTCCTTGTATAAAATACCGAGCGACATACCTCTTCCGGTCGCCGCCATAACCGCCACGGGGGTAGCCAAACCCAACGAGCAGGGACAAGAAATGACGAGCACGCTGATTGCATAGTTCGCCGCCTTGGAAATATCTTTCGATACGCCTAACCAAATAATAAAAGTGACCAAAGCGATGAAGCAAACGGCAGGAACGAAAATTCCCGCAATCGTGTCCGCGGTTTTTTGGATAGGAGCTTTGCTCGCCCCCGCTTCCTTGACCATTTTGACGATTTGCGACAACGTCGTATTCGCCCCGACTTTTTCGGCGCGTACTTTTAAGAATCCGCTCTTTACGATATCCGCGCCGGTGACGGTATCGTTTTCCTGTACCTCTACGGGCATACTTTCGCCCGTGATGGCAGCCCTGTCCACGAATCCGTGACCTTCGACGATAACGCCGTCTACGGGAACGTATTCGCCGTTTTTCACAACGAGAATATCCCCGACGGAAAGATCGGAAAACGCTATATTTTCCCGTACGCCGTCACGCTCCACCGTAACCGTATTCGGCATAAGATTAATCAGTTTCTCTATCTCGTCGCCCGTTTTACTCTTCGATTTTTCCTCTAACCATTTTCCCAAAGTAACGAGGGTCAGAATCATAGCGGCGGATTCGTAAAAGAAATGTGTATCCGCACCCGCCTTGTCCGCATATAACAAAATCGTCAAAACGAAACTGTACACGAAAGAAACGCCGGAGCCCATCGCCACCAACGTGTCCATATTCGGCACACGTTTTACGAGAGCTTTCGCGCCGCTCGTAAAGAACTTGAAATTCACCGCAATGACGACTGCCGCCAACAACATTTGCACGGTTGCGCTTACAATCATGCTCGGTTGCGGCAATCCGAACATTCCGCCCATTGAAAAATACATCAACGGCAACAGAAAACAGAAAGAACTCCAAAATCTTTTTTTCAAAACCTTCGGTTGCGGCTTTTTGGCTTTCAAAACGTTTTCGTCGTATTTTTCGATTCCGTACCCGAGCTCCAAAACCGTCCGAACGATTTCCTCCCTTGAAATTTGTCCTTCTTCGTACGTTACGGTCATACATTCGCTCATCAGCGAAACTTCTGCCCGATTCACGCCGTTTAAGCGATTGACGGCACGCTCTATCCCGGCGGAGCAAGCCGAGCACGTCATTCCGCTTATCGAAAATTTTTCTTGCATATACGATACTCTCCTTATTTCCGTGTTCCTATACAGTATACCATACTGCGAAAGAAAAAGTCAAGCAAAATAAATACTTAACTTCGGTTAATTATTTTTTATTTCTCGTAACGCAAAAAGACGGGAAGCATAAGCCACCCGTCTGATGTTTCCATCGACGAAAAAATTTAGTCTTTCTTTTCTTCTTTGGAAGCAACTACTTCCGCACCGTCATAGAAGCCGCAGTTTTTGCAAACTTTGTGTGCTTCACACAATTCGTGACAATGAGGGCATTCTACGAGCGTAGCTGCCGTTGCTTTGTAGTTTGCGAATCTTTTGTTCGTTCTG
>CAZEVL010000021.1:0-21350 GCA_964515795.1 uncultured Clostridia bacterium
TCGAATTATTGATTGACCACATAGAATTGTTCAACGATAAAATCGAAATAACACTTAAATACACTAAAGATGATACAACTAAGTATTCTCAAAAACGTAAACGAACGAAAAATAAAACTAAAAACACAAATTCCCCTGACCGAGAATCCTTCGACCAGGGGATTGTTTTATATGAAAATAATTACACTTACGAAATGCGAAAGTCCGGAAGAATACCCCTTTCTAAAATCGTAGAAACTGTAACGCACGTCATTTTAGTTAGAATTTTGGTCTAAAACAACGCTTTTACTTTAATTTTCTTTACATAATCGTCTGTTTTCGGTGTTCAGTTGGGCTTACCTTAACGCCCGAAAACTTTTGTCAAGCGTTTTAATGGTGTTTTTGAAAAATTTTTTTAATATTAAAAATATAACTCGTATCCAATCGATATCAAATAGCAACTCAAAGGCACGCCCTACCCCGGGGCGTGCCTTTGAGTCTTTTCAGCGCATACCTGCTCTATCTGTTTTTTATCAACGCACACCTGCCATACACGTTTTTTGCAAAGCAAGTGCTATTTCTTCCTCGTCCGAATCTTGTTTCGGGGATACCGTTGTCCCGTCCGAGGGCAAAATCCCCCTACCGTGTATGCAAGTATTGCTTAACGGCCAACGCACGGTCGCCGTCGTCAGTTTCATTGCGTCGCCCGTCACATAGGTATACGTCGTCTGCATTATCCCTTTCCCGAACGTTTTCGCCGTATCAGCATCGCCGATTAAGCAAATATCCTCGTACCCGATCGTTCGATAATCGAGCATCGCCCCGAGCAGACACTCCGACGCGGAAGCGGAATATTCGTCCGCAAGCACGACTATGCGGCTATCCTCCGTGAAATACTCACTGTAATAGTTGCCGCTCGCCCTTGTCTTTTCCTGTTTCTCGCCGTAATCTATCACCGCCGTCACGGGCTTTTTCTCCGTCGAGTCCTTACACAAATACGCGGCAATCCTTGCCAAAACATCCATGCTCCCGCCGCCGTTTTCACGCAAATCGAGCACCAAATTCCGTTTCCCCTGCTCCCGAAAGAGCGACATCGCTTTCCCGAATTCCTCTGCGGCAGAACCGTTAAACGATAACAACCGAATATACGCCGTATCGTCGTCCAAGCATTTCAAAGCCGCCCCGCGCTTTATCGCCGAAGACGATTTTTCACTTTGAAAACCGTATGCTTCCGTATTCGTTCGATAGGACACGTAACTTTCGATATATTCGTTTTTGGAAAGCGAAACGACAAACGTTTGCTCTTCCGTCGTCGACACGCGAAAATAGAACGTTTCCCCTACCGCGAATTCCGCAAGAAACGCCTGCAATTCCTCAAAATTCGCGCTTTCCCGTATCTCGGTCGCAGTTCTTCCGAAACCGAGCACGCGCCAGCCGACGGCAAACCCTGCCGCTTCCGCGGGGGAATTGTAACAAACGCGCGCAATCGACAATTGCGGATTATTTTCCTCGTCCGTCGTCCGAAACACCAAACCGATACCGCTGCGTTCTCCCTTGGAGGCACTGTTCGCGTCGGTATATTCGTCCACAGTCATATAATAAGAATAATCGTCCAAAAGTCCGTTTACGCCGCCGAACACCGCTTCGTAAAAAGACGAATCGTCGATTTCTTCGTAATAATCTTTTTGAATTTGCCGCTTAATCCTCGAGAGTGCGCGAAGTTCGGGATCAAACGTCAATCTCCCTGCGAGCACGCCGCCGCAAAACAGCACGACCGCCAATACGCCCGCCCCGATCCGTTTTCGAAATAACCGCTTCTTTTCTTGACGATTTCTCCGTTCCGACTCCAAGTCGATTTCCGTGATTTCCGTCGTTTTTTCCGTCTTTTTCGTGTCCGCCATAACCTTTCCTCCGTTTGTATATTCCCGTTCCCGTTCTCAAAAATACACGCCTATGCAAAAACCGCGTCCGCGCGCGGTTTTTCGTCTTATTTTCCGAGTAATTTATACAATACCGTCAGCACCCTGAACGACACCGCGTCGGAAAACAGACGAACGTTCAACCCCGTTGCTTTTTCTATTTTATCCAAACGATACAGCAACGTATTTCTGTGCATATACAAATTTCGCGAAGTTTCGCTCACGTTTAAGCTGCTCTGCAAAAACGCCTCCGCCGTCGCCAGCATTTCCTCGTCCTCGAACACCTCGGCGCAATGTTCGTCCGTGATTTCCGAAAGATATTGACGCAACTTCCCCTCGGGAATATCCTCCAACATTTTTATCAATAAAAATTCCCGATAGGAATGCACGTTGCCCTTAATCTCAAATATGTCCGCATACCGCAACGCGTTTTCCGCGCCTTGGTAGGAGCTTGCAACGTCTTTCAACTCCCGAACGGTCGCCCCGACGCCGATATGCGCGTCTATCCCCAGTTCCTCTTGCAAAAACTGCGCCAAAAATTCCGCATAATCCACTGCGGAGCGATATTCGTTTTCCTCGCCTTCCACGAATTTTACAAGCACGCATCGATCCTCGCTCATCTGCAAGGTAGTATCCAAACTGTTTCCGCCGTATTGTTCCAACAAAGCGATTGCTTCGGGCATCAATTTCGGAATACGCAACGCGAGGACGAAACACGCAAAACCTCGCACCGAATATTTCGTCGCATACCGATATACCGCCATCGAAGAACATTCCCCGAGCAGAATACGCTTCAACTGCTCGTTTTTGGAAAGTTCCGTTTCCTTTTCGGTAAAGCTCTCGATATAAGACGGAAGGAGCATAGCATAATTCGACTCGGCAACTCCGCAGCCCGTCAACACCCCGACGTACCCCGTATTGCGATACATAAAACGAAAATACGTATAACTGCCGTCGTCCGTCACGTTCTCGAACTGTCTATCGCAAACGGGAATCCCGTTCGGACGCGTATTTTCCGCATAAAAACAAAGAGTAATATTCAATTTTTCCGCAATAAGCCGTACGATTTTTTCTAATTCGGACATAGTTGCTCCTTTTTACGAATCGTAGCGGACGCCCGTCGAACGGGCACCGTACGCATATGCTTGTATTATACCCCAAAACGTATTTTTTTTCAAGGAGTTTTTTATACTTTTCACATACTATTCACGCAATTCTCCGTTTTTTAAGAAAAAAGTCGGTTTTTTTTTAGAAAATACAAAAAAATCTTTTCATTCGTATTGACATCGCCGAGAAAAAGTGTTATAATACATAAAAACAGAATCGGTTTATTCCGTGGAATATTGGACAAACCGTTCTTTTCAAGAAAACCGAAAAATTGCTTTTGCAAAAAATATTTGCAAACTTGGGAGCAGAGGAGGATAACCGTGAAAAACGTTATTGATGAACAACCCGTAAAAAGACAACCCACATCCTTGGAAGGTTTCCGCGTGGAAGAATATGCGGAAGCGTATGCATACGAAGGCGGTCCCGTAAGCGGCGTTGAAATGGCAGAAGAAGTAAATCCCACCTTCTGCAACGTGCAGCCCGGTCAAATCAACACCGCAGGCTACGATTTCTACAACAGCCAGAGCTTCGATCCGTTTATCGCAACGCTCGACGCACAGGAAAGAAATCAATTTACGGAACTTTTCATTTTGAAATTCAAAGGCACGATGCCGGAAATTCCCGACTACGTAGTCGGCGGCGACAATCGTGAATTTTTCCGTAAAATTTTCATCTATCTCGGTCAGTACCGTGACAGAATCCCTAACGATTTGCTCACGAAAATTTATTTGTACTCCACCAAGATTTCCGACTAATTTTCTTTTAACTATACAAAAAAACATTCGAATAAAATTAAAGGGTTTACCGTTTTTCTGCGGTAAACCCCTTTTTTATGATTTGTTATTGAATTTTGATACAAACTCGCACGCCGTCCTCTTCGTTAAAAATATACTGTTTGCATACTTCACGCACCAAAAACAAACCTCTGCCGTGTTCCGATAAAATATCCGCGCAAGCGTTGTACTCCGCAATCGGAAAAATTTCT
This sequence comes from uncultured Clostridia bacterium, assembly GCA_964515795.1. Classification (GTDB taxonomy): domain Bacteria; phylum Bacillota; class Clostridia; order Christensenellales; family Borkfalkiaceae; genus Scatosoma. The sequence goes on from CAZEVL010000021.1 coordinate 3,991, forward strand.
TCGGAAAGAATTTTCAGTTCCAAAAACCCGTCTTTAATTTCCCCCTGCAAACGCGCGGCACATTTAGAATGTCGCAACACGTTGCCGAGCAATTCGCAGGCGACAAGCTTACTGTCAAAAATACAATCGGAAGATATCCCCTGTTCCCGTAAAAACGTACATAGCTGTTCCAATGCCGCTTGCAGCGCATCGTAGCTCCTTACGTCCACAACCATACCGTCTCCCCCTTCCTCGTCATATAGAATCCTTCAAGGACTCTTTCAACTTAGCCAAGACCTTGCGTTCCATCCGCGAAACAAACATTTGAGAAACCCCCAACAGCTTTGCCGTTTCGCTCTGCGAAAGTTCTTCCGCGTAACGATATTTCACGAGGGCTTTTTCAATCTCGCTAAAATCTTTCATTGCCGCACGAAGCGTTTCTTTCGTTTCAAAATCCTCGTACTTATCCTCGTCGTCCGCAAGCAACGAATACAGCGAGGACGTTTCTCCGTCTTCACCGCTCGCCATACCGTCCAACGATACCGTACCGCCTACTTCCAACGCCCGTACGACTTCTTCTTCCGTGAGCCGCAAACCTTCGGCAATATCCTTCACTTTCGGTTTTACCCCGTTCCGCGCTTCGTATTCCGCCGCGAACTTTTTCACCTGCGCGCTCACCTCGCTCAACCGCCGAGGCACCTTTACCATTCTCGATTTATCACGGAAATAATTTTTAATCTCCCCCGTGATCGTCGGGGTGATAAACGTCGTGAATTGCATTCCCATCGACGGATCGAAACGATCGATTCCGCGCAACAACGCCAACGAAGCGACCTGTTTCAAGTCGTCGTATTCCACGCCCCGACCGACAAATTTCTTCGCAAGAATATCGGCTATGTAGAGATATTTTTCGGCAATCCGATTGCGCAAAGCAATGTCGCCGCTCTCTTTGTAACGCTCGAAAAGCGCGTTTACATTCTCGTCCGCCATATCCGTCAGCCTTCAAATACGATTTTTTCCACAAACGAACCCGTTGCGTCTTCCTCGAAAAGCACGTTGCCGAGCAATGCGTCCAAAAGCGACCGAGAAATTTCCTCCTCCATGGAGTCCTCTTTTTGCCCGTCGCGACGGTCGCCTTGCACTTCGCAAGCAAGGGTCTCTCCCGGCGTAAACGTAATCGTAGCGGTCGAAAATCCGTTACGCTTCAAAATCAAAAGACTCTCCGTAACGCAAACCTTAAAATCTTCCGCAAGATCCACGTCGAATCCGACGAGAGAACACAGTCCGCCCGTCGTTAAACGCACCGTCGTCAAATATTCGCCCGTCAACGGCAAAGAAATCGTAAATTTCTCCATTTCGCACCTCAATCCAAGCAAATGATAGAATCCAACGAGCAAATCAAAAACAATTTTTTGATTTTCGGTTGCAACGCCGTCATACGCAACAAAAAGCCGTCCGATTTAACCGTTTTCAATATTTTCACGATCGTTCCCAAGGTCGTGCTGTCGATAAAATTCAACTGCTCGCAACGGAATACGATATTTGCAGGGGAAGCCTTATACGCCTCTGCAACCGTCTGATAAAACGCATCCGCGTTTCCCAAATCGATATCCCCCGACAACGCAATTTGCAACGCGCCGTCCTCCATACCAATAATCTTCACTTCGTCCATATTTTCTACACCTCGTACGGTTTCCTCCGCTCTTTCAAACGGTTCTATATATTTATACCGCAAAAACCCGTCTTTTCAAACGGTTTTGCGGTATTTTTTTACGCCACGATCGGAAATAACAAATTACACAACAGCCCTATGACCACCGCCACGACGTAACAGAATACGATCATGCCCAAATTTCGTTTCCAACGTCGCACGTTTTTCAACAACACGACAAACCCCATGCCTGCATTCACGCAGAGCCCTGCCACACAGGAACCGAAGGTAATGCCGCCGCTCAAAAACGTTTGCGTCAGCACGACGCTGGACGCGCAATTCGGGATCAACCCGACCGCACAGGCAATAAACGGCTGTACAAAACGATTGCGCTGCATAATCTCCGCAAACGCCGCTTCTCCGCCCACTCCGTGAATAACCGTTTCCAGCACGAAATTTACCAATAGAATAAACGCACCTACTTTCAGCGTATGCAACAACGGATACAGTAAATAGTTTTTCCACGCGCTTTCTCCGTCGTGTTTCCTTCCGCAGGAACAATTCACTTCCACGTCGCGTTCCGAAAGATATCTCTGTACGAAAATTTCGTGCGTGGTTTGCGGCGTTTCGGACGAGCTCTTTTGAAGTTCGACGCATACCTGCCTACGTCCTATTGCTTTCAACCCGATGTCCACGCCATAGCCTACCAACGTCCCGATAAACACTTTCATCAGCAACATCGGCAGTACCCATACCGCTCCTTCGCCCGTAGAAAGCATAATGATAAACGCCTCGTCGCTCGTTGCGAAAAAGATCGCCAACAGCGTACCCATCGTAATATATTTCTGTTCAAACAATTTCGCCGCCATTACGGAAACGCCGCATTGCGGAATCACCCCCGTCGCCGAACCGATGAGCGGACCCAACTTCCCGCCGAGCTTCGTGATTTTCTGCAAATCCGACTTACTTTCAATCAGTTCTATAATCACGTAAATGATCAAAATAAACGGCAACAATTCCCACGTATGCTCGAAAGCATGCACAAGATTGTGCCCCGCTTCCTCAATAAAATGTCCGATTCTTTCCCACATATTATACCTCTTCGGCGTTCTGCGCCGCACGACGGCTCTGCACCGTTTCCAAAGTCGCCGCCAACGGTATGGAAGCCTTCGCCGTTAACGTTAAATCGGCAAAGTTTCCCAAACGAAACTGTACCAGACCTTCGGACGCAATCATAGCCGCATTATCCGTACAATAACGCTTCTCCGGCAAAACCAAACGCAAGCCTGCCTTATCGCAAGCCGCCTGCAAGGCACGGCGCAAATATCCGTTCGCCACCACGCCGCCGCCTGCCGTCACGCAGGAAACTTTCTTTTCCAACGCCGCCGCCACGGTCTTTTCCACCAACACGTCCACCGCCGCACTCTGAAACGAAGCCGCTACGTCTGCCTTGGAATACGGCTCCCCCTTCTGCTCTTTCGTGTGACAATAATTGATTACCGCCGTTTTCAAACCGCTGTACGAAAAGTTATACCCTCCGCCGCCTTTCAACATTTTCGGCATGGGAACGACGTTCCGCCCGTCCAAAGCGCAACGTTCGATATTCGGTCCGCCGGGATATTTCAACCCCAGCACGCGCGCAACTTTGTCAAAAGCCTCTCCTGCGGCATCGTCCAACGTCGCGCCTAAAATTTCAAATTCCGCCTCCGATTTCGTATGCAAAATCGCCGTATGTCCGCCACTCGCCAACAACGTCACGAAAGGAGGTTTTAAGTCCGTCGAATCCAAATACGCCGCCGCCAAATGCCCTCGAATGTGATTCACCGCAATCAACGGCTTATTCAGCGCATACGCAAACGCTTTCGCAAACGATACCCCGACGAGGAGCGCACCGAGCAACCCTGCCCCGTACGTCACCGCCACCGCATCGATATCGCCGTATTCGATTCCGGCATTTTTCACCGCCCGTTCCACGACGTCCGCCACGTAATCGGTATGCGCGCGCGAGGCAATCTCCGGCACCACGCCGCCGTACAATGCCTGAATACTCGCCGACGATGCGATTTCGTCCGACAAAATTTTTCTACCGCGAATCACCGCCGCCGCCGTTTCGTCGCAGGACGTTTCGATGCCGAGAATAATCGGTTCGGCTTTACGGAGATCCGAATTTTCAAAAGGATGATACATACTTACCTTCTCTAAATGTATATAAAGGGAGCGGTAAACGCATACCTGCCCCCTTTTTTCGACTTTAAGCCTTCTTCAAATAGTCGATAATGAAACCTTGAATATCTCCGTCCATTACCGCCTGCACGTCGCCTTTTTCATACCCCGTACGATGATCCTTCGCCATAGTATACGGACAGAACACGTAGGAACGAATCTGCGCGCCCCATTCGATCTTTTTTACGTCGCCCTTCATGGCAGCCGCTTCCGCCTGACGTTGCTCGATCTTCTTTTCCAACAATTTAGAACGCAACATCGCGAAACACATCGCTTTGTTTTGAAGCTGCGAACGCTCGTTTTGACACTGCACGACAATCCCCGTCGGGAAGTGCGTAATACGCACCGCCGAGGCAACTTTATTGACGTTTTGTCCGCCTGCGCCGCCCGAATGGTAGATATCGATACGAATATCGTCGTCGTTGATTTCCACTTCGTTGTCGTCCTCTACCTCCGGCATAACCTCCAAGGAACAGAACGACGTTTGTCTGCGTTTGTTGGCGTCGAACGGGGAGATACGCACCAAACGGTGTACGCCCATTTCCGCTTTCAAGTACCCGTAGGCGTTTTCGCCCTCTACTTGAAAAGAAACGCTCTTCAAGCCTGCGCCGTCCCCGGCTTCTCGATCCAATTCCGTTACCTTGAAGCCCATTTTTTCACAGTAACGGTTATACATACGATAGAGCATCTGACACCAATCGCAAGCCTCCGTACCGCCGGCGCCGGCGTGTAAAGAAAGCATGGCGTTATAGTTGTCGTAATCGCCCTTCAAAATCGCACGGATACGCATATCCTCGATATCCTTTTCCGCAATCGTCAACATTTCGTCAAGTTCGGGAATCAAACTCTCGTCGCCCGTTTCCTCGATGAGGTCGATAACGTCCTCCGTATCGGAAAGCGCCGCTTCGCCCTTTTCGTATGCGGTAATCTTGTTGCGAAGAGCGGAAACCTCTTTCCCGATTTTTTTAGACTTTTCCAAATCCTGCCAAATTTCGGGGTTTTCCTGCTCTTTTTCAAGTTCCGTAAGACGAGGGCGAAGATGCTCGATATCCAAAGCGTATCCCGCTTCTTTCAGCATTCCGCGCATCGCCTGTATTTTCAATCTGTAATCGTCTGCTTTGAACATAAAATTTCCTTATCTTGTATTACTGTTCTTCCGATTTATTTTCGGCGTTTGCCTGTTTTGCGCTGCTCATACTCGACAACGGCGAAGGCATTTGACGGCGGAACACTCTCGGTTGCGTCGGCGCGGAAGGCGCAGAAGCAGCATTTCCGACAGGTGCAGCCGCAGGAATAGGCGCAGGTGCGGGACGAGCGTCCACCTTCACCTTCAACAACACGCTAATCGTCGAACGTTGAATACGTTCTACCATTTCGTCGAACATATCGAACCCTTCTTCTTTATAGGAGATAATCGGGTCCACCTGTCCGTACGCGCGGAGACTGATGCCTTTCCGCAACTGGTCCATAGCGTCGATATGGTCGATCCAGTTTCTGTCTACCGTCATCAACAACACTCTGCGTTCCACGGCATAGAAATCCACACCGAGCTCTTTCAATTCCTCGATCTTTTTCTCGTATTCCTTTTCCACCTTACGAGAAATTTTTCTAAGTGCCGTTTCGTAATCCCATTTCATCAATCTTTCACGGGTCACGTAATTCGTGCCTTCCGGAAGCACTTTCGCTTCGAGGGCGGCATTGAGTTCCGCCTCGTTCCAAAGTTCCGGCATAGAATCCACGTTCACCGCCGCCGACAAAGTTTCCGCAACGTAATCGGGAATATATTTCAAAATCTGGTCGTGTACGTTTTCGCCGCGCAACACGTTCATACGTTCGCCGTAAATCACTTCGCGTTGCTTGTTCATAACGTCGTCGTACTGTAATACGTTTTTACGAATGCCGAAGTTTCTGCCCTCGATATTCTTCTGCGCGTTTTCGATACCACCCGAAAGCATTCTCGATTGCAAGCAGGTATCCTCGTCGATTTTGAACATATTATACAGCGACTTCATTCTTTCGCCGCCGAAACGGAGCACCAAATCGTCTTCCAAGGAAAGATAGAACACGGACATACCGATATCGCCCTGACGCCCCGCACGACCGCGAAGCTGGTTGTCGATACGACGAGATTCGTGACGTTCCGTACCGATGATGCAAAGACCGCCCGCAGCGATAACCTTTTCTTTTTCTTCGTCCGTTTCTTTCTTATAATAAGCGTAAACTTCCTTGTATCTTTCGCGAAGCGTCTTAATGTCGTCGGGAACGTCGGTAATGTACGTGCTCATCGCCAAATCGATGTCCTCCGGCTTCGCGCCTTCTTCGCGTAAACGTTTTTTCGCAAGATATTCGGGGTTACCGCCGAGCAAGATATCCGTACCGCGCCCTGCCATATTCGTAGAAATGGTAACCGCGCCGAATCTACCTGCCTGCGCAACGATCTCCGCCTCGCGTTCGTGATTCTTCGCGTTCAAAATATTATGTTTTACGCCGTTTTTCTTTAACAAACGGGAAATTTCTTCCGACTTATCCACCGAAGAAGTACCCACCAAAATAGGCTGACCGCCTTCGTGACGTTCGATAATCGCATTGATAATCGCGCGTTTCTTACCGTCCACCGTGGAGTATACCATATCAGGCAAATCGACACGTTGTACGGGACGGTTGGTGGGGATTTCCACTACGTCCAGCGAATAGATCGTTCTGAATTCCGCCTCTTCCGTCTTCGCCGTACCCGTCATACCCGAAAGCTTTTTATACAAACGGAAATAGTTTTGGAACGTGATCGTCGCGTAGGTCTTGTTTTCGCTGCGCACTTCCACGTGTTCCTTCGCCTCGATTGCCTGATGCAAACCGTCCGAATACCGACGCCCGATCATCAAACGACCGGTAAACTCGTCTACGATGACGACTTCGCCGTCGTTGACGATATAATCTTCGTCGAGTTTGAACAGCTTATGTGCCTTCAACGCCTGTTGAATGTGATGGTTCAAATCCGCATGCTCGATTTCCGCGATGTTGTCGATACGGAAGAAACGTTCCGCCTTTCTCGCACCGCTGTCGGTCAATTCCACCGTTTTTTCTTTACGATTGATAATATAATCCCATTCTCTCGCGGCAGCCAAAGACATTTTTCCTTCGGGGGCGGCTGCCAAGGCAGCCGCGCGCTTTTCCGCAAGCTCCGCCTCGTAATTTGCCTGCTCCTCCAAAGTCATTTTCGTATAATCTACGTATTCCTCGTCGTCGTCCGTATCTTCTACGACCTTTTTCTTCTTTTTCTTATTTCCTTTTTGCGCCAACAACGCAGCGTCCTGTTCTTCTTTCAACTCGTCGTCGAAACCGCCGGAAAGCGTCCGAACGAGCTGATCGACCTGTACGTACAATTCCGAAGACTTCTCGCCTTTTCCGGAAATAATAAGCGGCGTACGCGCTTCGTCGATCAAAATGGAGTCCACTTCGTCCACGATGGCGAACGTCAAATCTCTTTGCACCATTTTGTTCAAATCGGTCTTTAAGTTGTCACGCAAATAATCGAAGCCGAATTCGTTATTCGTACCGTACACGATGTCGCATTTATACGCCTCGCGTTTTTCGTCGTCCTCCATACCCGGCACGACAACGCCGACGGTAAGCCCCATAAATTTATGGACTTTCCCCATCCACTCCGAGTCGCGCTTGGCAAGATAGTCGTTGACGGTGACGATATGCACGCTCTTGCCCGTCAAAGCATTGAGATAAGCAGGCAACGTGGAAACGAGCGTCTTACCTTCGCCCGTACGCATCTCTGCGATACGTCCTTGATGCAAACAGATACCGCCGATAATCTGCACGCGGAAATGCCGCATGTTCAAAACACGTTTCGCCGCTTCTCTGAGTGCGGCAAATGCGTCGTATAAAATATCGTCGAGCGTTTCCCCCGCCGCAAGTCTGCCTTTCAAAACGTCCGTCTGCGCCTTTAACGTTTCGTCGTCCATTGCTTGGTATTTACTTTCCAAGCTCTCGACTTCGTCCGCCATCTTGTTCAGTTGTCTAAGGCTCTTTCTGGCGTCGCCGCCCTTCAAATATTTGAATAATCCCATAATAACTCCGATAGATTTATTTTTTGCGTGTCCGATACTTCCCCGAAAAACCTCTGCGGGGTACAAGCGCAAGGAAACGCGCGTCGGTCCGCTTTCTATTTTACAATATTTCTATGGAAAATGAAAGCGTTTTTACGCCCTTTTCCCAAAAATATCCCAAACATTTCCCGTAATTTCCGTAAAATATCGTTTATACCGTCATTTATAACCGTTTTTTCCCTCCCCACACAACTTTCGCTTATTTTTCTTGACAGTTTCCGCAAAAGTATGCTATACTTAGGACAATTTTCCTAGGAGAAAACGCTATGAGTAAACTCATCATTCCCAAAGAATATTCCCCGCGTTTGGGCTTGTACGATACACAAACGGCAATCGGCTTGTTGAAACGCACTTTCGAAGAACGACTTTGCCTGGCACTCAACTTAAAACGCGTTTCCGCCCCCTTATTCGTCGACCCGAACACCGGTCTGAACGACGATTTAAGCGGCGTGGAGCGTCCCGTGCGATTCGACTTAAAGGAAACGGGAAAAGACGCCGTAGTCGTGCACTCGTTGGCAAAATGGAAACGCATGGCACTCGCCGCGTACGGATTTTCCGCGGGCGAGGGCTTATACACGGATATGAACGCCATTCGCCGCGACGAAGAAATGGACAATCTGCATTCCGTTTACACCGACCAATGGGACTGGGAGAAAATCATCACGCGCGAAACGCGAAACGTCGATTACCTCAAAAAAGTCGTTCAAGGCATCGTCGGCGCGATTTGCGACACGCTCGACTTTTTGAAATGCCGTTATCCGCAACTCCGCGTCGAATTGCAACGCACGGTTCATTTCGTCACCTCGCAGGAACTGGAAGACGCCTACCCGAATTTAACGGCAAAAGAACGTGAAAACGTCGTGTGTAAAGAGCATAAAACGGTATTTCTTATGCAAATCGGCGACAAATTAAAATCCGGGAAGCCGCACGATTCTCGCGCACCTGACTACGACGACTGGTCTCTCAACGGCGATATTTTGTTCTGGAACGATCTTTTGAACTGCGCCGAAGAAATTTCTTCGATGGGCATTCGCGTAGACGAAAAAGCCTTGGACGAACAGCTTAAAAAAGCGCACGCCGACGAGCGGAGAAACTTCCCCTTTCACAAAGCGTTGTTAGAAGGAAAGCTCCCCTTAACCATGGGAGGAGGCATCGGACAATCCAGACTCTCCATGTTGCTCTTGGAAAAAGCCCATATCGGAGAAGTGCAAGTGTCGCTCTGGGACAAAACAACGAAGCAGGTATGCGAACAAAACGGAATTGTTTTATTATAAGCCTACCGTGTACGGAACGGCGACGAAACGCTTGTTTCGGCGTCGTTTTTTTCGACGCATACAAGGTATGCCCGTATGCGCACATGTGCATAACAAGCGACAGGCGTATTCCCCTATTCGGGAATTTCGATATTTTTATAAAGCGACAAAGTAAAAACACGCAAACCGACTTTCCGAAATCGGTCTGCGTATTTTTATTTGTCTTATATTCCGTTTTCGAAACGCTTATTCGCCGAACATAATCAAACGAATATTATCGATTTCCTCTTGCGTAACGCCGATGGAAAGCATATACTTTTCCGTCTTTTCGGATAACGTTTCCCCTTCAAAAGATTGCAGTTGCGTATAGAAATTTTTGAAATAAGGATCGGCATACGTTCCCGACTGCGTACTGCGCGTACCATACACGGAGAAACTCGTCGTTTCGTAATCCACAATCAAATCTCTTTCGGAAACCCCGAGCAACGCGTTGAACAAAAACGCAATCGTACCCGTTCTGTCCGCACCGCCCGTACAATGTATGTACATAGGATAATTCTCCCGCTTCGCCATCGCCGAGAACACTTGTCGATATGCTTCTTTATACGTATTACTGAACGCACTCGCATAGCCGTCGATAGCCGAACCCATCAACGTCGCACCCGGGATAGGGCTTTCCGTCAGCCCGGACTTACCGCGCAGATCGAAATCGGTTTTAATCCCCAAAACCTCGCTCATATATTTCTTACCCTCGGCAGACAAGGTAGTATTGAAAATATCGGCAGGCAATAACGAACCGCCGCGATATATCATACCCTGTTTCGTACGTTTTCCGGAAGCAGTTAAATAACCGCCCATATCGCGTGTATTGCAAATCCCGTCTATTACCAGTACGCGAGGACAATTATCCGACGTCGTAAAACTCTCCGTCGCGCAATACGTTTCTCCGTCCGGCATCGTCACGGTTACCGACCATTCATACTCCGTCGCTTTCAACAAATTATGTAACTCGTAAGAAGTGGTTTTTCCGTCCAACGTAACCTGCGTCTTTTCGGACTCCGACTTCACGCCGTATTCCAAAAGATAGCTTTCCGCACCCTTTTTCGAACACGCCCATTGAAGTTTTACACCGATTTCCTGATTGGTATACGTCCCTGCGTACTTCGCCACGTCCGTCCCCGAGGGTGCCGTCAAGTATTTTTGCATCCCCTCGATACACGTATACACTTCACCCGTACCGTTTTTAATCGTCACCGTCAAAACGTCATCCTCGTCGACCGATTCCGAAGACAAATCCTCGGAAGATTGTAACCCGCTGCTTAAAGCGTCGCTCGACATACTGTTCGAAACGCTGCTCCCGTTGCCGTCGGAACCATTCGCGTCGCCGTTTAATTTCCCGAAAAAGTCGGATACGTAAGAACACGCGCCGAACGAACAAGCCATCAAAGACGCCAGCAAAAGGCAAATTACGTTTTTCTTCATTTTCTACCTCTTATTTTTATTATACCGAAATTTCAAGCGTTTATATAGACAAGCTTTTCATAACAATACTTTATCATTGTATCACGACTTTCGGTCAATGTCAATAGGCAAACCTTTTCAAAAACCTATTTATTTGTCGCATTTTTCGACTTTTGTATTCTACAAAGGCGAAGCCCGAAAGCTCCGCCTTGTCGTTAAAGATATTTTTTCAAATCGTCCGCTTTGTCCGTGCGTTCCCAAGAGAACCCTTTGTACCCGAAATGTCCGTAAGCCGCCGTCTTTTTGAATACGGGATTGCGCAACTGCAAATTCCGAATAATCGCATACGGTCTTAAATCGAATTCCTTCTTGATGATTTCCACCAAACGCTCGTCGTCCGTTTTTCCCGTGCCATGACTGTCCACAAATACGGAAACGGGTTTCGCAACGCCGATTGCATAAGCCACCTGAATTTCCACTTCGTCGGCAAGCCCCGCCGCCACGAGATTCTTGGCAATATAGCGACAATAATACGCCGCGCTTCGATCCACTTTCGTGGGATCCTTGCCGGAGAACGCGCCGCCGCCGTGCGCGCATCTGCCGCCGTAGGTGTCCACAATAATTTTTCTGCCCGTCAAACCGCTGTCCCCTTCGGGTCCGCCGATTTCGAATCTGCCCGTCGGATTGACGTAAATTTTCGTCTGCTCGTCCATCAATTCCGCAGGAACGATCTCTTCGATAACGTACTTCTTCATATCCGCGCGAATCTGCTCCTGAGAAACAAACGCGTCGTGCTGCGTGGAAACGACCACGGTATCCACGCGTTTCGCCACGCCGTCCTCGTATTCCACGGTGACTTGCGTCTTTCCGTCGGGACGAAGATAGGGCAACAAACCGCTCTTTCGTACGTCCGTCAAACGCTTCGCCATACGGTGCGCCAAAGAAAGCGTCAACGGCATCAATTCTTTCGTTTCTCGACAAGCGTATCCGAACATCATGCCCTGATCGCCCGCGCCGAGCTGGTCTTCCGCCTCGCCGCCCTCGGTTTTCTTTTCCAAGGAAGCATTTACACCCATGGCAATATCGGGAGATTGACTGTGAATCGCAGTAATAATTTTGCATTTATCGTAAGCAAAGCTACCGAAATCGTAACCGATTTCCTTGATAATTTCTCTTGCTTTGCTTTCATAATCGACCGACGCCGTCGTCGTAACTTCGCCCATAATGAGCAACGTATCGAACGCCGCCGCGCATTCGATTGCGGCACGAGCGTTGGGGTCTTGTTCTAAAATCGCGTCCAAAAGTCCGTCGGAAATATTGTCGCAAACCTTATCGGGATGTCCTTCGGTGACGCTTTCGCTGGTAAAAAACTTTTTCATGTAAAAATTCCTCTTTTTAACATAGTTCATCATCGCGTTTGAGATTTGCGATGAAGTCCCGAACGATCTAAAACGATTTTTGTCGAATTTTCTCCTCGGAATTATCATTATATATCTTTTTTTTCTCTTTGTCAACTTATTCCGCGCGTCGCACACACGCTTGCAAAAAAAAATTATTCGTGTTATAATGAAAACGTTATGTTAGAAGAAACTCGTAAACAACTCGAACACTGCAACCTCTGTCCGACGGAATGCGGCGCCAACCGACTTACGGGCGTCGGTGCGTGCGGCACGGACGGTTTGCGTATCGCCAAATATTATTTACACCCCTTCGAAGAACCGTGCATTTCGTTTCGAAACGGCAGCGGCACGATTTTTTTCGCAGGTTGCAATCTGCGTTGCGTATTCTGTCAAAATTACGAAGTTTCGCACGCAAAACGCGGCAAAGCGATTTCTCCCGCCGAACTTGCGGACATTTTCAAGGAATTGGAAACGATGGGTGCGGAAAACGTTTCTCTCGTCACGCCGTCCCATCTCGTCCCGTACCTGGTTGCCGCTTTTGAAATTTATCGGCCGAAAATTCCCGTCGTGTATAATACAAGCAGCTACGAAAAAGTCGAAACGTTACGACAAATCGATCCGTACGTGGATATTTACCTGCCCGACGTCAAATTTTATTCTCCCTCGCTCTCGCAACGCTACCTCGGTAAAGCCGATTATTTCGACGTTGCGGAAAAAGCCGTCGAATTTATGTCGCAAAAAAAACTTTCTATGCGTGCGGACGGAAAAATGCTTTCCGGGTGCATAGTCAGACATCTCGTCATGCCCCTCTGCACAAGCGATTCCAAAGCCATCGTCAAATGGTTTCGTCGCACTCTCCCCGAAAGCACCTATCTGAGTTTAATGAGCCAATACACTCCCTTCGGCGACATTGCGGACAAAAAGGAGCTTTCCCGCCCCATAACGGCACGGGAATACGACGCCGTCGTCGATACGGCGTCGGAGCTCGGCATACGAAACCTGTTCACGCAAGAACGCAGTTCCGGCGACCGAGCCTATATCCCGTCTTGGGACTTTTAACGCACCGCGCGGATTTTTTCGCGCACGATTCTTTTGGCGAGCCGCCCCGCTTGTTTCGGCGCGGCAAAAAGCAATCGCCTTTCCAAACTTTTCACTTTTACCATTCTATTTCGCGCGTTCACGCCTTTATTTTGTGAGCGCAAACAAATTCTTATACGGAGGATCGATTATGTTGATTTCCGCAGACAACGTATGTTTCGGCTTTAACGGAGGCTCGCTTCTCGAAAACGTCTGCTTTACCTTAAACGAAGGCGAGCGCGTCGGACTTATCGGCGCAAACGGCGAAGGAAAAACCACCCTGATTCGCTTAATCTTGTCGGAATTGGAACCCGAAAGCGGCGTGCTTTTCAAAAAGAACGGTATCCGCATCGGCTACCTCGCGCAAAACGGCGGCTACGATTCCGCCAATACCGTATTCGAAGAAATGCGTGAAATTTTCCGCGAGGATATTCGCGCAATCGACGCGCTCCGCGAAACGGAGAAGAAAATTTCGCTCCGCGAGGAAAATTCCGTCGAATATCGCGCTCTGTCCGCCCGATACGAATCCTTAAACAAGCAAATCGCATCCCGCGACAGTTATCGGTTCGAAGTCAAAATCCGCACCGTATTGAACGGCATGGGATTCGAAAACGTCTACGACCAACGCATCTCCACCATGTCGGGGGGAGAAAAAACCAGACTAAAACTCTGCCGACTGCTGCTGGAATCGCCAGAACTGCTTATTTTGGACGAACCCACCAACCACCTCGACATAAAAACTCTGTTTTGGTTGGAAGAGTATCTATCCGCCTACAAAGGCGCGATTCTCACCGTATCGCACGATCGATACTTCTTGGATAAACTCGTCGCGCAAATTTACGAAATCGAAAACAAAAAACTCAGCGTATTCAAAGGAAACTATACCAAATACAAAACGTTGAAAGCGGAAAAAACCGCAAGACTGTTAAAGGAATACGAAAAACAACAAGAAGAGCGCGCACACATGCAGGAATACGTAGACAAAAACCTGGTACGTGCCTCCACGACGAAAATGGCGCAATCGCGCAGAAAAGCGCTCGAAAAAATGGAGCTCGTCGAAAAGCCCCCGCTCCCCAAAACGCCGCCGCTTTTCCGCTTCACCTACACCGAAAAGCCTTACGAAAAAGTGTTGGAAATCGTCGATTTGCATTTGACCGCAGGAGAAAAAACATTGCTCGACAAAGCTTCGTTCACGTTGCTCCGCGGCGAAAAATGCGCCGTCGTCGGCGACAACGGCACGGGAAAATCCACCCTCGTCAAAGAAATCGTCAAAGGCAAAAACCCCGCCGTTCGGTCGGGCAGATTTGTAAAAATCGCCTGCTACGACCAAGAAAACGCCAACCTCGACCCCGAAAACACCGTTTTGGACGAGCTTTGGGGCAGACACGTCACGTGGGAACAGACGAAAGTGCGCAATATCTTGGCGCAAGTCAAGCTGGAAGCCAAAGACGTCGATAAAAAAGTCCGCATGCTTTCGGGCGGCGAGCGAGCCAAGCTCGCCTTAGCCGTATTCGAATGCGAGCACGGCAACACCCTTATTTTGGACGAACCCACCAACCACCTCGATTTAGCCGCACGAGAGAGTCTGGAAGAAGCGTTAAAAGCGTTTGACGGCACGATACTGTTCGTTTCGCACGATCGCTATTTCATTCGCGCGCTCGCAGGGAAGATTTTAGAATTGGAAAACGGCGCAGCGCATGAATTCGTAGGCTCTTACGAAGAATACACCGCCTACAAAAACGCCGCAAAAGCAACGCAACAAACACCTGTCCCCTCCCTTTCCGTAAAGTCGGAGAAAAAGGAAAGCGGTTATCGCACGAAAGAAGAACGTGCGGAAAGTGCGCGTCGGCAAATTCGCATAAAAAAAATCGAAACGGAAATCTCCGCACTCGAAGCAGAGGAAAGCGAAATCAACGCTTCGCTCGCCTCGCCCGACGTCACGGCAAATTTCGCTCTACTGACGGAAAAATGCAATCGATTGAACGAAATCAAAGATACGCTCGACGCACTATACACCGAATACGAAACACTGTTATAAGCAATCCCGTCCGCGACTTCCCGTTGCGGACTTTTTCATATTTTTCGTAACTTTTTATAAAATCTATTGACAAAATCGAATATATGTGATATCATTTTAATATCAAAATAATATTTTTCGGAGGTTTCTTATGGAAGAAATTATCTTACGCGACAAAAAGCACGGCATGCGCACTTTACTCCTTTGTCTTTTGGCAGAAATCGGCTGTGCGATCGGCTTTGTTATGACCGTAGAAAAAATGTACATCGTTGCAATCGCCTGCATGCTCGTCATGTGTGTCGTATGGTTGCCCCTCGTCGGCTTACGCGTATTAAAACCGCAGGAAGCGCTCGTTTTAACGCTGTTCGGAAAATACATAGGCACGTTGAAAGGCGAAGGGTTTTATGCGGTCAACCCCTTCTGCGTCGCAATCAACCCTGCCGCAAAAACAAAATTGAACCAAAGCGGCGACGTTTCCGCCGTTCAACCCCTCCCGAGCGCAAGACAGGATTCCGTATCTCTCCCCACGCTCGAAAACAAAAAAATTTCCTTAAAAATCATGACGTTGAACAACAATCGTCAAAAAATCAACGATTGTTTGGGAAGTCCCGTCGAGATCGGCATCGCGGTCATGTGGAAGGCCGTAGATACGGCGAAAGCGGTCTTTAACGTGGACAATTACAAGGAATATTTGTCCTTACAATGCGACAGTGCGTTGCGGAACATCGTACGCATTTACCCCTACGACGTAGCCCCCGGCGTAGACACGACGGGCGACGGAATGGAAGACGACGGCAGTCTGCGCGGTTCTTCCGAAATCGTTGCCGCGCGTATTCGCGACGAAATCCAATCTCGCGTCAACGAAGCAGGTCTGGAAATTATCGAAGCACGCATCACCTACCTCGTCTACGCCCCCGAAATCGCGGCGGTTATGCTCCAACGTCAACAGGAGTCCGCCATCATCGACGCAAGGAAGATGATCGTAGACGGAGCGGTCGGCATGGTAGAAATGGCACTCGAACGTCTGAACGACGGCGGACTCGTACAGCTCGACGAAGAACGCAAGGCGGCAATGGTTTCCAATCTCTTGGTGGTGCTTTGCGGCAACCACGACGCGCAACCCATCGTGAACACGGGTTCGCTGTATTAACGGACTGCTGCCATGAACGAGAATCAAAAAAAGCAAGTGCCTCTGCGCCTGTCGCCGAAGTTGTACGACGCAATCGCCGCTTGGGCGGAAGACGACTTCCGATCGGTCAACGGTCAAATCGAATACCTTTTGTCGGAATGCGTCCGACAACGCAAAAAGAACGGGAAGTACGTTTCCGACCAAATCGACGTCCCGCCCGAACTCGATATCGAATAAAACGCGCTACGGCGAAACCCGATAGGTTTCGCCGTAGTTTTTACTCCTCTTTTTTTCGCCGAAAATCCTTAATTCGATCGATCAAATGCGAGGAAATCGTAACCGTTATCACCGAAAACACAATCCGCCTTACGGGGATATACGTCAACGACAGAGCCAAAACGACCAAATCGGTAAACAGATACGCCCTCGAAAGCTTCCACTTCAAATTATGCGCAATCGTCAACGCCAAAGCGTCGTCGCCGCCGCTCGATCCGCCCTGCCGTACGATTAACCCCACGCCGACCCCGACGAACAAACCTCCCGATACCGCCGCAAGCAACGGATATGCGGACAAATCCGGAAAAAGAAACGGGAGAGACTCCCAAACCTTGTAAAACGCCGATACGGATAACGTGGAAATCACGGAAATTTTGATAAAATCGCCGCCTAAAAATTTATACGCCAATACGTAACAGGCAATATCCAATACAGGGGTTAGATACGCCGGCGAAACGTTCAACCAATGTTCAGCCAACAACATCGCGCCGATCACGCCGCCCTCGGTAATATTCGTCCGTTGATGGATATTATGAATCCCGAACGAGCATATCATCGCCCCGAGTACAATCCATAAAATTCTCTTTAACGTTAAGCCTTTCTTAAAAAACTGCCAAATCGCCTTAATGTTTTGTTTCAATCTTTTGCAAATCGCTCCTTACGTTTACTGTTGTCCTCGATTATACCATACCCGCTGTTTTTTGTCAACTCGTTTTCTTCGAACATACGCATTCATGTCCTCTCTCCCGACGATACTTGCAACAAAACACAAAGAAAAA
>CAZEVL010000022.1:0-21282 GCA_964515795.1 uncultured Clostridia bacterium
CTACCAATACGATGAATTCCTTATCTCTGATATCGAGACAGAAATTGAAAACTGCCTGTACACCGGAAGGGTATACTTTATTGATGCCTTTCAGATTAAGTCCTGCCATAATCTTTTTCCTCCAAATTTAGGCTTGATTTTTTTATCGTTATTATTTTACTATATTCCGAAAAAAATTACAATGGGCAATTTTTACAAACTTATCCTTTCTGATTGTATAGTTTGCACAAACTCCCCCTTGTTTTATTTCTTACGGGAGTGTTTTTCCTCGTTCACGGCAATATCCGCCCCGTCGAAAGATACAAACCGTACCATTCCTCTCTCGTCAGCGTAACGTCCGCCGCACGGCAAATCTCGCGCATGCGTTCGGGAGAAGTCGTACCCGTAACGACCTGAAAAAACGCAGGGTGTCGCAAAATCCAAGCAAACGCAATCGCCGTCGGCGTCACCGCATACTTTTCCGCCAAGCGATTTAATTCCGCATTCAAAACGGGGAACTTCTCGTTCCCGACGAATACGCCCTCGAAGAACCCGTATTGCAAAGGCGACCATGCCTGCATGGGAATACGGCGCAGGCGACAATATCCCATCGTTTCGCCCGAACGCATCGCCGATTCTTCTTTATACATATTAACGTTCAAACCGCTGTCGACGGGTGCGGTATGTCCCAGCGAAAACTGCATTTGGTTGGTCACCGTTTCTATACCGTAACTGCGGAACAGTTCCATTTGCATGGCGGAAAAATTACTCACGCCGAACGCTTTCACTTTCCCCGTTTCCCGCAATTTCGCAAACGCCGAAGCCACTTCCTCCGGTTCGACCAGCGTATCGGGTCTGTGCAGCAACAACACGTCAATATATTCCGTATTCAAACGCTTCAAACTTTTTTCCACGGCGGAAAGAATATACGATTCCGAAAAATCGAACAACCCGATCTTACCGTTTGCGTCCTTAGAAATGCCGCATTTCGTCTGAATAACGCAATCCTTTCTCGCCACGCCCAAATCGCGCAACGCCACGCCCAGCACGACCTCGCTGTTACCGCCGCCGTAAATGTCGGCAAGATCAAACGTGTTCACCCCCGCCTGCAACGCCTCTACCGCGAGCTTTTCCACCTGTGGCAAGGGTTTGTCTGCAATCCGCATGCAGCCCATAACGATCGCCGACGATTCCATGCCGCCCAAATTACAATACTTCATAGCGCATCCTCCCGTATTCCGCAGTTTTTTGCTTATTTTTTATTCCCGAAACGGCGCGTAATATTCCGTGCCCTTTTCTATCTTGATTCTACCTTGCATACTATCGACAAGCGACGAACAAAAAGCCTCCGCCTCCCGTTTTTTTACGGCAATCCTGAAAACGACTTTTTCGCCGTAATCGGTAGAAAGAACGGAGCGGGTATGCGTTGAAAGATATTTTTGCACACCGTCCACGCCCGTGTATTCCACAGTGAGCGAATATTCCGTACACATTTCCAAAACCCGAATATCCGCCCCGTCGAGATTCTCCGCCGCCGAGGACGAATATGCGCGAACGAGTCCGCCCGCACCGAGTTTTATTCCGCCGAAATACCGTACGACCGCAACCGCCGTTTCAAACAGTTTCTTTGCTTTCAGCACCTCTAAAATAGGAACGCCTGCCGTCCCCTGCGGCTCGCCGTCGTCGGAAAAGCGTTGCAAATTCCCCGTTTTATCGGCAACGAACGCATAACACACGTGCGTCGCCAACGAATGCGCACTGCGAATCTCACTTAAAAACGCACGCGCCTCTTCTTCGTTTTCCACGTGTGCGGAATACGTCAAAAAACGAGATTTTTCGATGATTTTTTCGCTTTCGTGACGAGAAAATACCGTACGTATCGATTTTTCCATACTTTCCCTTATGCGAAACGCGCGGAGAAAAGACGCCTTTTCTTCCCCGCGCGTTCGAATTTCCTTATTTTACTACGATTTTTAAGTGCACTTTCTTGCCTTTATGCAATGCAAATTCGTTGGACGGAATAGGCATATTCGCGTCCGTAACTTTCGTATCGTCAACGGAAACGCCGCCTTGTTCGATCAAACGGCGTGCCTCGCCTTTGGATTTCGCGACCCCTGCCGCAACCATTACGTCCACAACCGCCGCCACGTCCGAAACTTCTTTGGTCAACAGCTCCGCCGCACCGCCGCCGAAAGCCGCCTGCGCCTGACTCTGCGCAAGTTTTGCCTTTTCTTCGCCGTGTACTTCTTTCGTCAATTCGTATGCGAGAACTTCTTTCGCCTTATTGATACGCTCGTCTTTATGCGAGCAAAGTTCGTTGATTTCCTCCAACGGCAAAAACGTCAAAAGCCTCATGCACTTTTCCACGTCCTCGTCCGCCGTGTTTCTCCAATACTGATAAAACTCGTACGGCGTCGTCTTGTTTTCGTCCAACCAAACCGCACCTTTCGCGGTTTTCCCCATCTTTCTGCCGTCCGAGGTCGTCAACAACGTGAACGTCATCGCAAACGCAGGTTTTTGCTCTTTCACGCGGATCAGATTCGCGCCGGCAAGGATATTGCTCCATTGATCGTCGCCGCCGAGCTCCAAAGAACAACCGTACTCTCTGTGCAACACGAGGAAATCGTACGCCTGCATAAGCATATAGTTAAATTCGAGGAACGAAAGACCTCTTTCCAAACGTTGCTTAAAGCATTCCGCCGAAAGCATTCTGTTTACGGAGAAATGCGCACCGATCTCGCGAAGGAAATCGATGTAGTTCAAATTCAACAACCAATCTCCGTTGTCCACGACGATAGCCGCGTTTTCGCCCTCGAAACTGATAAATCTCGACATTTGTTTTTTGAAGCATTCCACGTTGTGACGAATCGTTTCCTTGGTCATCATGGAACGCATATCCGTTCTGCCCGAAGGGTCGCCGACCATCGCCGTGCCGCCGCCGATCAAAATGATGGGCTTATGCCCCGCCTTCTGCATGTGATGCATTGCGATCAACTGCATGAAATGCCCCACGTGCAAAGAGTCCGCCGTGGGATCGAACCCGATATAAAAAGGTACGCTTTCCTTACCGAGCTTTTCGTACAACTCTTCTTCAAACACCGTCTGTTTGACAAACCCTCTCGCACGGAGCGTGTCCATTACGTTTTCCGCCATAAAATCTTCTCCTTTCTCTTATAATCCGTAAAAAATAACGGTCTGCCACTTTCGCGCAAACCGTTTGTCGTCCAATCGAAAAATCCTCGTCGGTTTTTACTGCGCGTTAAATCCGTCCACTCGGACGGTAGACGTATTCGTAAATATAATAAAGTCCGTTTACGTTTAAGAAATTTCTCATAGTAATTTTAGTTTACTACTTTTTTCACCTCTTGTCAAGCGTTTTGCCGACAAACGAAGCATTTTCCGCACGCCGACGACATAAAACCGACATACCTAACTTGACAATTTCTCCCTTCTGTGCTACAATATCCTCCATTACGAACAAGGAGCACACAATGCAGGTAAACGTTCTGCTCGATATATTATTCGAGCTATTGCAAAAACAAAAACTCACCGCAGGATACCTTGCCGAAAAATACGGCATCTCCAACCGTACCGTCTACCGCTACGTCGAAAAATTATCCGAAAGCGTGCCTTTACAAATCAAACGCGGCAGAGACGGCGGCGTCTTTCTTTCCGAATGCTACAAACTCCCCTGCAATTTTTTAACGGAGGAGGAATATGCCTGCACGCAAGAAGCGTTTTCCGTCGCGTACGAGCATTACGGCGACGAACGTTTTTTATCCGCAAAACGCAAACTTTTCGCGCAACGAAAATCCGAAACGAAAAACAACCTGCTGACGGAAGACTCCAATGCGTTTTTCATAGACGACGGTGCTTGGGAAAGCTTGAACGGCTTTGCGGAGAAACTCCGTCTTCTAAAATTTTGCATTGCGGAACGCCGTACGCTTTCCGTTGAATATCTCACGCCGCGGAACGAGCGAGTTTCCGTCAAAATCGATCCGCACGCCCTGATTTTTCAAAAACAAACGTGGCAGGTTTTCGCATTCTGCCATGAAAAACGCGCCTTCCGCGCCTTTCGCTTGGGAAAAATACTAAGCGCAGTACAATCGGGCGAGTTATTCGTCAAACGTTCCTTCGAAGAGGAGCTTTCCGTATCGAAAAGCTCCGCCAAAACGCTGTTCGTACGGTTGGAAGTCGCCAAATCCGCACTTTCGAGCGTGCAGGACTGGTTGGGAGCGGAAAACGTACGGCAACAAGACGAAAAATGGTATGCGGACGTACCGCTGCCCGACGATGAAAACCTGACGGGAAAACTCCTTTCGTTCGGAGCCGGCGTGCAAGTACTCGAACCGAAATCGCTCCGCGTAAAAATCGCGAAAGAACTGAAAAAAACAATGGCATTCTATACATAATCCGACTCGCTCTCCGCCTATAATAATAGCGGAGTATACTATGAAAAAAATTCTGTTTACCGGCGGAGGGAGTGCAGGACACGTCCTCCCCAACCTCGCATTGATCGAGGAAATTTTATCCACAGGCGAAGCGGACGTCGCGTATATGGGGACGAACGGCATTGAAAAACGGCTCGTTGCCGAATGGAAGATTCCGTTTTACGAAATCCAATGTCCGAAACTAATCCGCGCAGGCGGTTTCGACGGACTTCGGCGCAATCTGACCGTTCCGTCAAAACTTCGCAAAGCGCAAGACAACGCCGCGGAAGGCTTACGAATCGTTCGCCCCGACGTCGTTTTTTCCAAAGGCGGATACGTGGCTCTGCCGGTCGTTTTCGCAGCCAGAAAACTCGGGATTCCCTGTTTCGCGCATGAAAGCGATTTTTCGCCCGGGCTTACGAACAAGCTATGCGCAAGAAAATGCGAAACGGTTTTTACGTCTTTCCCGGAAACGGCAAAAAAACTACCGCACGGAAAATACAGCGGCGCGCCGATCAGACGCTCCGTATTGTCCGCAACGAAAGCGGAAGCGCGTAAAAAATTAGATATTCCATTTCACGCAAACGTCTTACTGATTTTCGGCGGAGGCAGCGGTAGCGTCGCCGTCAACGAGGCGGTTTTCAGGCAAATACAAACCTTAACGAAAACCTTTTTCGTCTTGCATGTCTGCGGCACGGGAAACGCCGCCGCCCATCATATAAAAAATTATCGACAATTCGAATTCGTCTCGGACATGGGTACGGCGTACACCGCCGCCGACGTTGTCGTATCGCGGGCAGGCGCAGGATCCGTTTTTGAAATTTTGACGTTAAAAAAGCCTGCTCTGTTTATTCCGTTAGAGGGGCAAACGCGCGGCGATCAATTAGAAAACGCTGCCTATTTCGAACGTAAAAAACTCTGTCGCGTCTTACGGCAAGATCGATTGGAGCAACTTTCCTCCGCAGTAGTCGAAACGTTCCTCGACCAAGAATTGAAAGTGCGACTGAACGATACGGACCTTGCACGCGGCAACGAGAATATTTTACGCGACTTGCGAAAATTTTTACAATGAAAAACCGATTCAGCGACTATGCGCTTCCAAAGTACAAACCTAAAAAGCGGTGCAACCGCCGAAAACGGTTATGCACCACACTCTTCGCGGCTGCACTTCTCCTCATTGCGTTCTTCTACTTCCAACGCAACGTCACAAGGGTGCTTCTCTCCATAGGAGAAGCGACCATGCGCGCAAGCACTACCATAGCCGTCAACGACGCCGTTTATTATACGCTCAGCGACGAAATTCGATATGAAGATCTCGTCAAAATCAGTCGGGACAACTCGGGAAATATCGTTGCCGTCGCCGCAAATCCGCTGAAAATCAACAAAATCGCACGGGATACTGCATCCATTTCTCAATCCAACCTGAAAAATCTGAGTCTGAACGGCATTCCCGTACCGCTGGGCGCATTGACGGGCATAGAAGCATTTGCCGGCTTAGGTCCGGACATTCATTTCCGCATTCTTCCCGTCAGCAGCGTTTCCTGCGGATTTTCTTCCACTTTCGAAAGCGTGGGAATCAATCAAACAAAGCACTCCATTTACTTAAACGTCGTGGCGGACATCAGCATCGTTATGCCCTCCAAAACGGAAAATTTCGCCGTCGCGACGGATATTCTGGTCGGAGAATCCGTCATCGTCGGTAACGTCCCCGACGCCTACTTACAATCGGATATTTTCGGAAACAAAGCGAACTTAACGCCGTAATCGCCCTGCCGAAGCAGAGCGATTTTTCTATTCCGTACACATCGGCACACGTTGCGATAAACGACGTGCAATCAATTCTTCTTACTTTTGGGGCGAAAGAGCATCGCCATAATAAAAGAAAAAATCACGGCAGCGGAAACCCCGGCACTCGCCGAAGACAGCGCACCCGTCACAGCCCCGAAAAATCCCTTTTCCGCACCCTTCATCGCACCGTTGGCGAGCAAATACCCGAAACCGCTGATCGGTACGGTCGCGCCTGCCCCCGCGAACTCCACCAAATACCGATAGACTCCCAAGCCCTGCAACACGACCCCGGACAGCATAAACACAACCAAAATTTTTCCCGCCGTCAAATCCGTATAATTGATGACCACTTGCGCAATCATGCATATACCGCCGCCGACGACGAACGCCTTGACGAAATCCCAAAAAATTTCTATATAGATATCGTACATTTTCGCTCCTTGCGCCTCGCCGAACGTTTCGACAACCGTCGGCAAATCGCTCTTTAACAGTTTGCGGTTTTTCCAAAAAACTATGCGCCCGTATTCCTTCTACTAAAAAAAGCCGCCGTTCCTCCGAACGCGACTTTTTTCGTTTCGACTCATTCACTCTTTTTAGACGAATCCGATTCGTCTTTCTTTACACGCTCCCGTAGGTCCGTTATCAAACGATGCAGCTTCAACGGGAATAAGAACGACGTCTTTTCCCCAAGCTTTTCCGCCTTTTCTTTGAGTTCCGTTTTCAAACGCTCCCACTTGACGACAACGTCGTTTTCTTGCGCGTACTTCTTGATTTTCGCAATCAGTTGCGAGGAATATACAACGTCCACGGCAAAAACGCCGTAAAACAAACCGATCACGAAACTGAACGCCAAATTTTCCGACAGCCATACGAGAGAGTCGAGAATATAGGCGTGAATAAACAACAGATACACTGCGCTGAGGATACCCCAAAACACCGTGAACATAGGACAAATCAAACCTTGAATATTCCCTTTTACCTGACTGTAATCCCAAAGCCGTACCTTGAAAATTTTCAAACACAGCACCCCAGCCAAATATTCGATACCCGTCAACGCGATTGCCATACAAACGACGAGCAACCCTTTCCGAAGTATCGGATTCTCTATCGCAAAATACCGTTCGCACGAAGAAAGCAAATATAAAATACACAACCCGAACCCGTAAAGCGGAATATAAGGTCCTACGCAAAATCCGGGATTTATCCACTTATGTTCCGGATTGCTTTTCGAAAAAAAGCGACGAAAGAACAATTCCAACACCCAACCGATCGTCGCGCCGCAAAAAAACAGATACGCCAAAGTTAAAAACATACCCATATCACACCTCGTCGAGCTTTTTCACGTAACTCCTTCTACGTTTATGCCGTACGCTCTTAAACGCTTTCCATTGATTTTGAATATTCGCGTTCGTTTCCAAATTCAAATTCGTTTCCGCGTATTCGATGCCGCCCGTCGTCAACATTTGTAACATTTCCCAAACGATCGCCGTAGCAATCGCCTTGTTGCGATACTCCGGCACGACGCCTATTAACGCCAAATCTATCACCTTAGGCTTACGAATTGCTTTCAACGTCCGCACGAGCGTCGACGGCGTCAACCTACCGCCGCTTTTTTGCACGGCTTTGCCGATCGACGGAAACGCCAACCCGAAGCCGACGATGTTGTCCTCTTTATCCAAAATCACCGTAGCGTATTTCACGTTGAGAATGAGTTTGAAATTGGAGATTAAATTCTTTTTCATCGCCGAGGTGAACGGTACGGACTGATAGATTTCCACATAGGTTTTATCCAACACCTCGAAAAATCCCTCACCCCATTGTTTAACGAACGCGCGCGCGTTTTTCGCGACACCCAACCGCAAACCGTATTTTTCCAGCATCCGCTTGGAAACGCGTTCTATACGCTCGTCAACGATTTCGGGCGCATACAATTTATACTCCACCCAGTCCGCTTCTTTGGCATAACCGCAACTTTCCAACAAATCCGCATAATAAGCGTAATTATATTGTTCCTCGAACGTAGACAACTCGTCAAAGCCCTCTACAAGCAATCCCTCTCTGTCCAAATCGGAATAGCCCAACGGTCCGACCACCTCGTCCATGCCCCGTGCCTTCGCCCACTTTTCCACAGCGGTTAACAGTGCCGAAGCAACCGCTTTGTCGTCTACACTGTCAAACCTCGTAAAACGGACGCGTTTTTGTCCCCATTTTTCATTGCTTACCCGTTGAAGAATCCCCTGAATCCGCCCGACGGTTTTTCCGTTTTCCACAGCCAAAAAGAATGCGGATTCCGCCTGTTCGGAATACACGGTATTTTTACGGAACAACGCTTTTTCATCCGCATAGAGCGGCGGCACGAAATACGGGTTACCTTTATACAGACGTAAAGGAAAACTAATAAATTCCTTTACGTCCTTTCTGCTTTTTACTTCTTTAATCCGCAACATAGCTTTTTCCTTCGTTATCTATGTATCGCGTGAAAACACACGCCGACGGCGTCGGGACCGCAATGACTGCCTGCGGTCGGATTCACGGGTACGATTTCCGTGCGCAACTCCGCACCGTACGCTTCCTTCAACTTCTTTTCCACTTCATACGCCAAATCGAGCGCGTCCGAATGCCCGATGACGACTCGATGCGACGTTATATCTTCCTGCAACGTAGAAACGTATTGTAAAATCTCCTTCAACGCGCCCCGTCTACCCTTCGCCTTACCGATGGAATCCATCACGCCTTCGCCGTTCATATTGATAACGGGACGAATGCCCAAGATACCGCCCATCGTCGCCACCAAGCCGCTAACTCTGCCGCTCCGTGCAAAAAACTTCAAATCGTCCGCAAAAAAATATACGGCAAACTTATCCACTTCTTTCTCCGCCCATGCCGTAATCTCAGACACGGTAGCCCCGTTTTGCGCCATATCGCCGATCTCGCGGACGATATTGTAACTGCAAATGGTAATACCCTTCGTATCGACCGTATACAGCTCCCGTTCGGGATATTTTTCCTTTAATTCTCTCCAAGCGAGCTTCATCGCATCGAACGTACCGCTCATCGCAGCGGAAAAATGTACGTATAAAATATCCTTGCCTTCTTGCAACGTCGGCTCGAAATACTCTATGTATTTCTGAGGCGACAGCGCGAATGTTTTCGGCAATTCGCCGTCGCGAAGCATATCGTAAAATGCCTTATAGTCGAACGTTTCGAAATCCACGTAAGGATAAACGTCCTTGCCGTCCGAAAGCGAATAAGGCATACTGATCAGTTTGTAACCGTATTGCGCCGCCACCTCTGGCGTAATATCCGTATCGGTATCCGTAAATAATTGATACATAATCTTCTCCTTCGTTTATACTTTTTCATATTCGATCTTCATAGAGATCAACTCCGCGTAACGTTTTCTGAGCATGGACAGCTCCCGTGTTTTGAAAAACTTGATATCCACCGCTTCCCAAACGAACACCCACGCCGCAATATCGAGAACTTCCGCCCAAATCACGCCGCCGAAGCGATACTGCCAGAACACGGCAAACGCCAAAATCAACACGCCCAATATGCCTAAAACGAACGCAATTCGGTTTTGAATCCGCCATTCGCGTTGATTCGCCCGATATTTTTCCGTATAATATTCTTTAATGGCAGCCTTGTACAGGCGTTGTTCCGTTTCGTCGATGCAATCGCTTTTGATATGTAACGCCAACGGTTCGCTCGGCGGTAACGCGTGCGTAGCGTTTTCAAGAAACTCCGCCACCGCTCCGTCAATGACGCGCGTATCGTTAGACGAAAACTCCGATAAAAAATTCGTATCGTCCTTGACGTACATATCGACGATCACCCTGCCTTCGCCGTCCCGCCGATATTCCCTGCCGACCATATTCTCCCGCAACTTCTTTTGTAGTTTGCCCATAACACTCTTATTCCTCTTTCCCGACTTTGTACAAAATCGGGTGTTTTTCTTTATCAATCGCATAGAATACCGTATATACGGCAGCACCGAGCGATTCTACCAACATATCCTGCATCGTATCGTGCAAACCGATATCCAAATATCCGCCTAACCCGAGCGGCTGTCCGTCGATGTACACCTCTTCGATATCTTCTATCGAGCCGGTCTTCGCCGTTTCTCCTCCCAATAAATAGGAATGGATATCCGATACGACGGTATCGTTTTGCATATCCGTGCCGAAGATTTGGTCGCAACCGTATTCCACAAACTCCCAAGCGACGGAAAGTGCCATAGAAAAACAAAGTGCGAAAATCGCTTTCATTGCCAACGACGGCTCATGTTCCTTATCTAAGAACTTTGCAAGAAACACCCCGAAAATCGCAAACACGACGCCACCTGCCGTATGCAACAAACCGTCCCACCAAGTCGTATAATAATACAAATTATAGACGTGTCCGCACATAGGACCTATCGCATACAATTCGCAAAAAACGAAAAAGGCGGAATGCATTTCCAAACCGAAGCATTTCATCGCTAAAAACGGAAGGCACAACAATCCCATCGTAAAAACGCACATCAACACCTTCATCACGTCGCCGCGAACCGCCGTAAAAACGAGCGACGCAGCCGTGAGGACTTCCAATCCCCCCCATAACAGCACTCGCCAAAGCTTTATCGAATCTTTTTTCGCCTTTTCCATATTTTCTCCTCAGGCGGTTTGCCGTCTGCGCACTTTTCTATTATAAACTTTCCGTACCCGAAACATACGGAAAACGTACGGACTCGCGCAAACTCCGCTCTACTCTATTATTATACCACACATTCGAACAATGTCAACGGACAAAATTTGAAAATTGTGTGGAAAAAGTAAAAAAAGTCACGAACGCATTTCGCGAAAAAAATTGCCCTATTCCGTAAAATCGGCAACGAGGTCAAAAATTTCGCGAAGAAAAAAGTTTTTTTAGCGAGTAAAAGATTGACAAGGCGAAAAGTATTTGGTATAATATATGCGTTTCCGTTTAGGGAACGTCTGAAATTCGAGGCGTAGCGCAGCTGGTAGCGCGCAGCGTTCGGGACGCTGAGGTCGTGGGTTCGAACCCCGTCGCCTCGACCAAAACAGTCCGCTCACGTTTGTGAGCGGACTGTTTTTTTCTTTCCTTGCGACGAGAAAAAAGCCGTTATTCGTTTTTATACATTGCGCTCAGCGTTTTGAAGCACTCGCTAAGCCTATCCTGTAATTGTTCGGCACTCTCTTCCGCTCCGTTTTTGAGCCATGCGCTAAGACATGCCGATACGCAAGCGGTCATTATCGTCAGTAAATACGTTAATTGCCCTTCGGGCATAGGTATATTCGGAAAGAAAAGCGCCGCGTTACTGCCTATGTATTTCCTATGCGCGTCGTAAAGCAAATCCGTACGATTACAAGCAACAATCGCCTTTAACAGAGTTTTATTGTCCATCCATGCTCGAATAAACTCCAATATCGTTTTTTTCGCGTCGATTCGATCCGTCGTGCCATATTCGCAAC
Organism: uncultured Clostridia bacterium; assembly: GCA_964515795.1. GTDB lineage: Bacteria > Bacillota > Clostridia > Christensenellales > Borkfalkiaceae > Scatosoma. Next base: position 11,672 of record CAZEVL010000022.1, read on the forward strand.
CGACCTTTTCGAAAACGTTATCGCATAAATAGGATAAAACGTCTGGAATATTATCGAAAAGCCGATAAAAAGTAGCGCGCCCCACGCCTGCCGCTTTCTGCACGTCCGTTACCGTTATTTCCGTAAAACTTTTCGTTTTTAGACAGTTCAAAAGCCCGTCCCCTACCTTTCGGGCGGATCTTTTCGCCCTCGCGTCCTCAGAAATGTGATACATCTTTCACTCCTTTTGTTTCGTTACCGAAAAACGTTTGATAAAATCATTGTACCACAAAAACAAATATGATACAATAGTTCCGCAAATATTTTTATAAAAAGGAGCAAAAAATTCTATGGAAACGTTACTCAACGCTTGGTTAGCCGTTTGGCTTTACGTTATGGTAGGTATCGGAACGTATTTGTCGATAAAAGTTTGGAAAAACCGTAAGAAGTGGGATAAAATTACAATCCTTTGCACGCTTTCGGTAATCGTCTTGGTACTGCACGTAATCGAAGAATGGGTATTCCCGGGCGGACTTCATTATTCCTACAATTTCAGTCACGGCTCGACCGACCTTGCCCGTTATCCGATGAACCGATTGACGGATATGATCACGAACTTCGGCGGAGTCCTTCTCGGTTGCGTCGTACTGAAATTTTGGGGATTTCGCAAACCGGCAGGCATTGCCGTTATGTTATTCTCCGCCTTCGAAACGATCATCCATATCGTAATCGGAATCGATTCTCTCCGTACTTTCGGCGAGTACGGAATGCAAATCCTCTATTCTCCGGGGCTTATCACTTCGCTGTTCGGATTTTTGCCCGTATCCGTCGGACTCGGAATGCATTTATTCCGAAAAGAAAACCGCGCGACCGTCAAACAATGGGCAACGGCAATCGTCGCCATGTTCGGTTTTTGTTTCCTACTCATCAATTTACCCGAAATAATTTTCAGCAATCGAAACACTCCTTACGCTTTTACCGACAGAGGCTATTACGAACGATTCGCAGAGGAATTCGAAAAAGACAACGGCTTTGCGTACGGCGATTATAGTTCTGCGGCGGAAGGGGAATAACCTTTTTACACGGTTTGAAAAACAAATGCGAAAACAAGCAAAAAAATCCTATGCGACGAAACGGAAATATCCGTGTACAATCTATTGACAAACGCAAAGTTTCGCGGTATAATCTCCTCGACGATACATAAAAATTCGGACAAATTATCGAGGTGACGATATGCTTTGGCTTACGGCGGCAATTCTTTCCGCAATTTTCGCAGGACTTACGTCCATACTTGCCAAATGCGGCATAAAACAGACCGACTCCGTTCTCGCAACGGCTTTGCGCACCGTTGTCGTTTTGGCTTTTTCGTGGATTATGGTATTTCTTGTCGGCTCCGCGAATACCATAACGACGATAGCGCCTACGTCGCTGCTGTTTTTGATTTTATCCGGACTCGCTACGGGCGCATCTTGGATATGCTATTTTAAGGCTCTTTCCATAGGCGATATCAACAAAGTGGTGCCGATCGACAAATCCAGTACGGTTTTGACCGTTCTGCTCGCCATTTTCTGTTTCGGCGAAACGTCGAACCTCGCCGTAAAACTCGTCGCAACGGCTATACTCGCCGTCGGGATATTCCTTATGGTAGAGAAAAAACAAACCGAGCAAAAAAGCGAACGAAAAACTTGGGGAATTTATGCGATATTATCCGCCGTGTTCGCCGCGCTCACCTCCATTCTCGCCAAAGTCGGCATTTCGGGCGTCGAATCCAACCTCGGCACGGCGATTCGCACGGGAGTCGTACTGATCATGGCGTGGAGCATCGTATTTGCCCAAAGCAAGCAAAAACAAATCAAAGGCATCGATAAAAAGGAGCTTTTGTTTATCGCGCTTTCGGGAATCGCCACGGGGGCTTCGTGGCTCTGCTATTATTACGCCGTTCAAAACGGAATTTTAAGCGTGGTCGTCCCGATCGACAAATTGAGCATATTGGTAACGGTGACGTTCTCGTATTTCGTATTCAAAGAAAAGCTTCCCAAGAAAGCGTTATTCGGACTTTGCCTAATAGTGATAGGCACGTTACTGATGGCAATTTTCAAGTAAATTAAGCGCAAAAACTCGGGAAAACGATAATCGAAATAACGTTATAAACCGCTGCGGTGAGGAGAATTCCTCACCGCAGCGGTTGTTTTACTTATGAGTACGCATCGCAAATGTCAATACTTGTTATGCAAAATCGCACGTTATCGTTTATTGCGGATATATTCGTCAATGGCTTTTGCCGCGACTTTCCCTGCGCCCATCGCCTTAATAACGGTTGCCGCCCCCGTCGCCGCGTCGCCGCCGCAATACACGCCCTCGATGGAGGTCTTCCCGTTTTCGTCCACGGCAATTTCGCCGCGGCGGAGCGTTTCCAAGCCCTCCGTCGTCGTTTTCAACAACGGATTGGGCGACGTACCGAGCGACATAATAACGCAATCGACCGGCAAAACGAACTCGCTCCCTTCCACGGTTTTCGGCGAACGACGACCGCTCGAATCCGGCTCGCCGAGTTCCATTCGCACGCATTCCATACCGCGCACCCAACCGTATTCGGGGTCACGCGGGTCGGTCGTTTCCGTCGCCAAAATGCGCGTAGGATTCGTCAACAAATCGAAAATAACGCCCTCTTCCTTTGCATGTTCGATTTCCTCTCGACGTGCAGGCAATTCCTCTTCGCCGCGACGATACACGATATGTACCTCCGCGCCCAAACGCTTCGCCGTACGCGCCGCGTCCATCGCCACGTTTCCGCCGCCCACGACCGCCACGCATTTACCGCGCTGAATGGGCGTTCGGCTGTCCGATTTGTAAGCTTTCATTAAGTTGGAACGCGTCAAAAACTCGTTTGCAGAATAGACGCCCTTCAAACTCTCTCCGGGGATATTCATAAACTTCGGAAGCCCTGCGCCGCTGCCGATAAACACCGCGTCGAAGCCGTATTCCGTTTTTAATTCCTCTATCGTCAGCACGCGGCCGATAACCATGTTCGTTTCGATCGTCACGCCAAAAGCTTTCAAATTCTCCACTTCTTTTTGAACAATGGCTTTCGGCAAACGAAATTCGGGAATCCCGTACACCAACACGCCGCCTGCGACGTGGAGTGCCTCGAACACCGTCACTGCATACCCGAGTTTTGCCAAATCCCCTGCGCAAGTCAACCCTGCGGGGCCGGAACCGATCACCGCCACTTTGTGCCCGTTTTTCGAAACGGGATTGCTTTTTTCCGTAACGTTTGCATTATGCCAATCGGCGACGAAGCGTTCCAATCTGCCGATTCCGACGGCTTCGCAACCGCTCTTGACGCCACGCGTACACTTCCCTTCGCATTGTGTTTCCTGCGGACAAACCCTGCCGCAAACGGCAGGCAAGGACGAATCTTCCGCAATAATTCGATACGCCCCCTCGAAATCCCTCTCCGCCACCTTTGCGATGAATTCAGGAATTTTAATGTTGACGGGACAAGCAGCTACGCACGGACGATTTTTACAACCGATACAGCGTTTCGCCTCGTTTATCGCCGTTTCCGCCGAATACCCGAGTGCGACTTCGTCGAAATTACCGATTCTGACCGTCGGGTCTTGTGTCGGCATTACGTTTTTTAAGGGGCTTTTATTGAACTCCATATCACTGTACCTCCTGTTTGAAAAGATTGCAAGCGACTTCGCGTTCGTGCCGTTCGAAATCCGCATACATGCGAGAGCGGCTCATCGCCTCGTCGAAATCGATTAAATGTCCGTCGAATTCCGGTCCGTCCACGCAGGCGAATTTCATTTCTCCGCCGACCGTCAAACGGCAACCGCCGCACATACCCGTGCCGTCTATCATAATCGGGTTCATACTCGCAATCGTTTTTACGCCGTACTCCTTCGTCGTCGCGCAAACAAATTTCATCATAATCAACGGTCCTATCGTAATCACTTCGTCAAAACGTTCTCCGCCGTCCAACAGCTCTTTCAACGGAACGCAAACGTTTCCCTGCCGCCCGTACGAGCCGTCGTCCGTCATCATAAAAAATCTATCGGAGCAAGCCTCGAACTCCTCTTCCAAAATCACGAGATCCCGATTTCTGAACCCGACGACGGAAGTAACCTCTGCGCCCGCTTCGTGCAAAGCTTTCGCCACGGGTAAAGCGATGGCGCAACCGACGCCGCCGCCGACCACGCAGACTTTTTTCAATCCGTCGATATGCGTAGGCTTGCCCAACGGCCCGACGAAATCCGGAATATCGTCCCCCTCGTTTTTCGCATTCAAACGTTCGGTAGAGCCGCCGACGATTTGAAAAATAATCGTCACCGTACCCGCTTCTCTGTCATAACCTGCGATCGTAAGCGGAATACGTTCCCCGTCCTCGTCCGCGCGCAAAATAACAAATTGTCCCGCGCGGGCTTTTTTCGCCACGAACGGCGTGTAAATTTCCATCGACGTCACCGTCGGATTTAACGATTTTTTACGGATAATCTTATACATGGTAGTCTTCTCCTTCCGTTTTTTTCGCGTCTTACTCTATCTCATTTCGGACGTTTTTTTCTTTCACGTCGTTACAACGTTGCGTTTGCATACTTGCGAAAATCGTTTCTATGCCTTTGTATTATAGCGTAATTCCGCCCGAATGTCAAATTCTCAAAAGCGGACGGCGTTTATTTTTTGCGGAAATTTTCTTTTTGCTTATTTTTTATTTGCTTTTCACAAACAGAAGTAGTATAATGTTTTGGAAATTTAACAAAAGAGGTCTTTTTATGGATATTTTACTGTGTTTATCCATCGCTCTGCTCGGCGGATTGCTGATGTCCCGTCTTGCAAAGCTTGCAAATCTTCCTGCCGTAACGGCATATCTCGTCACCGGTATTCTGATCGGACCGTACCTTTTGGGCAGGCTCGGCGTAGACGGACTCGGTTTCACGTCGGAATCCGTGGCAACGGGAGGCTTCACAAGTAAGTACTTGCGCTCTTTCGCCGTTTTAAGCAAAGTCGCGCTCGGTTTTATCGCATTCTCGATCGGAAACGAATTCCGACTCAGCCAAATCAAAAAAATCGGTAAGCAAGCCGCCATCGTCGGCATTCTGCAAGCCGTTGTCACCACCGTCGTCGTAGACGTGGTATTGATTGCTTTGCATTTCGCCATGCCCGATAAATTACCCGTCGAGGCTGCAATCATTCTCGGCGCCATCGCGTCCGCGACCGCACCTGCCGCCACGTTGATGGTCGTTAAACAATACAAGGCGAAAGGTCCCGTCACCGATATCTTGTTGCCCGTCGTGGCATTGGACGACGCAGTCGGACTCGTCGTGTTTGCGGTTTCTTTCGGTATTGCGAAAGCGTTAATGTCCGGCGCAGTGAACATCGTATCCATTCTCGTCAACCCGATCATCGAAATCGTAGGTTCTCTGGTCCTCGGTACGGCAACGGGCTACCTTTTCAGTTTCTGCGAAAGATTTTTCCATTCCCGTTCCAAGCGTTTGGCGGTATCCGTCGGCTTCGTCTTGTTGACGATTGCCCTTGCGGAACTCGAACTCACCTTCGGAGAAGTGGAAATCAAATTCTCCTCGTTGCTCGTCTGTATGATGCTCGGCACGATCTTCTGCAACGTCTGCGACTTTTCGGAAGAACTTATGGACAGAGTCGATCGTTGGACCGCACCTTTGTTCGTCGTATTCTTCGTCACAAGCGGTGCGGAACTCGACCTCTCCGTATTCACCAGTTTGTCCGTCGTTCTCATCGGCGTCGCCTATATCGTCAGCCGTTCCGTCGGTAAATACAGCGGCGCATATTTCAGCTCGAAGCTCGCAAAATGCGACGAAAACATCGTCAAGCATTTGGGGATTACGTTGTTGCCGCAGGCAGGCGTGGCACTCGGTATGGCGGAAATGGTAAAAACCGCGTCGGAATTCGCAGGTACGCAAATCTCCACCATCGTCGTCAGCATTACCCTGTTCTCGGTATTGATTTACGAACTCATCGGTCCGACCCTCACGAAAAACGCATTGCTCAAAGCAGGCGATATCGACCCCGAAGGCAAAACCAGCGCGCGTAAAGAACATTTGAAAAACAAGCCTCGTCAAGAAGCTTAAATACGATTATCGTAAACAGAACGTCCCGACTGCACTGACGTGCAGTCGGGACGTTTTTCGTATCCGCAAATACGTGCTTATCGCCCGATTTCCAATCGACATTTCGCCTTAGGGTCGTCCATAATAATTTCCGAAGCGGACGGAGCTTTCACAAACCCCGACGTCGGATTTTTAATGCTCACGATCGGTGCGGTCAACGTCGCCTCCACGTCCGATTTTTCAAAGCTCAAATCGGCGTCTACCGTTTCGCAATCGATAAGTTTCAAGTTTTTACAATAACAAAGCGGCTGCGTACCGATGATTTTGCAGTGGTCAAACGTAATATTTTCCGCGTACCAAGCGAGGTATTCGCCTTGCACGACGCAATTTTTCACCAACACGTTTTTCGCGTGCCAAAAGGCGTCCTTCGTCTTCAATACGCAATTTTCAAACACGGAATCGGTTATGTATTGGAAAGAATATTTTCCGTTCAACGTGACGTTTTTGAAACGAAGTCGTTCCGACCGCATCATAAAATACTCGCCTTGTACGGAGCAATTCTCCATCTCGATTCCGCGTACAGACCAACCGAATTCGGGGGAAATCACGTCGCAATCGCGCAATACCGCGTCCGCACATTCGCGCAGAGCTTTGATACCATGCAATTTACAATTCTCTATCGTTAACTTTTCGGAATACCATAACGCCGCGCGGCAATTTTCCGTCAACACCGTTCCTCGAACGGTCAAATTCGTATCGTGCCAAAAGGGATACCGCAAATCCCAAAAACAATCTTCCACAAGAATATTTTTACTTTCCTTTAAGGCACTCTCGCCGTCCGCCGCCCCTTCGAAACGGCATCGACGTACCGTCACGTCGTCACTGCCGTATAAAGCTCTTTCTTCTTCAAACGTCTGATTTTCTATTATTTTCATTGGTACGTTTCCCTTTCCTTATTTCAGCCGCAACCCGTCGGAGAACGCATTGCCTACCCTTTCGCCGAGCGCGTAATATCCGTGCGTATCGCAATCGTAACAAATCGGACGAAACTTCGTCAAATCGATTTTACCGTTCGCGTCCAAAATCTCCTCGTCGGCTTGTACGTTGACGACTTCGCCGATACAAATACCCGTCTGCTCGTCAAAGCTGACGAATTTGCATTCCAATACAAGCGGAAGCTCTTCTATCACGGGCGCATCGACAAGCTCGCCTTTCGTAATATGCCATCCCGTTTTTTCCAACTTATTCGGGCAGGTATTCGCCGAAACGACGCCAACGTAATCCGCAGGCAAAACGTTTCTTACGTCTGCGATTCCGACCGTAAACGCCTTAGTCTTCAACAAATTTTTCACCGTTTTGTGTTCCGCGCTCAAACAAACGGAAACCTGTGCCGTGTCGCAGACCGAGCCCCACGCGGCATTCATCGCGTCGGGGACTCCGTTTTCGTCATACGTGCCGATAATCAACACGGGAAGCGGATACATATAAGCCTTCGGCTTCAAATTCTTCTTCATATTCTTCTCTCCTATTACCAATTTTTCTTCTCTTTGGCGTGATCGTCGTTGTATTTACGTTCTTCCACCATTTTTGCAAACCATTCCACCATATTCGGATCGGTATGCGAGAAAAACGAACTCCGTCCTTTATCCAAAGCCGCAATTTTTTCAATATCCTCCACCGACAGCTCGAAATCGAACACTTGAAAGTTCTCCTCCATACGTTCTTTATGCACGGATTTCGGAACCACGACCACGTCTCGTTGCAAAGCCCAACGAAGCATAACCTGCGCCGACGTTTTTCCGTATTTTTTACCGATTGTACAGAGCGTTTCGTCCTCGAACAATCCGCCTCTGCCTTCCCCGAACGGTGCCCAAGCCTCGTGTGCGACAGCATATTTACTCCGTTTCGTAAAATTCTGTATTCCATAAATATCCCATCTAAAAAGATTCTTTTTTACTATATAAACCGCTTCCGCCGATTTTAATCAAAACGGAAACGATATTCACCTCGCAAAACGAGTTCCGAAACGAAATGCGGAATTCGGCTTATTTTTGCATCTTTTCAAAATATTCCGCATCGTGCTTACAAAGCGGACAAACAAACCCTTCGGGTAATTTCTCCCCTTCGTAAACGTAACCGCAAATCTTACAAACATAGCACGTTTGCGCCGACTCCGTCCCTGTCGCGTTCGTCGTTTCTTCGCTTAAATCGGTCTTTTCGCAAAGCTCCTTCGCCAACGCTGCGATTTGTTCTTCGTTTTCCGCATTCACGGCTGAAAGAATTCTCACGGAAGTATCCGTATACGTCAACGCTTTACACGGCTCCAACAAGCTCCGCATTACCCTCGCCACAGCAGGCGCCCAACTGCCGTTTTCCATCAACGCCACCGTACGCTTTTGAAAATTCCGTTCGGTCAAATGTTCGATAAAAGTACGCATAAACGGAAAAATATCGCCGTTGTACGTCGTCGTGGCAAGCACAAGCTTATCGTAACGGAATGCGTCCGCAACCGCCGCAGACAAATCGCAACGCGCCAAATCGTACGTTTTGACGGCAGGACAACCGTATTCTTTCAATTTTTCCGCCAACAGCAACGCCGCTTGTTTCGTATGCCCGTACACGGACGTATACGCAACGACGACTCCGTTCTCTTCGGGCGTATAAGACGACCAAGCCTGATAATAGCGCAAATATTCCTCTAAATTTTCTTGCAACACGGGGCCGTGCAACGGGCATATCGCCGAAATTTTCAGCGCAGCGGCTTTTTTCAATACCGATTGTACCTGCACGCCGTATTTTCCGACGATGCCGATATAATAGCGTCTGGCTTCGTCCGCCCACGGCTCTGCCGCCTTCGCTACGCCGAATTTTCCGAACGCGTCCGCCGAGAATAAAATCTTATCGGTGCAGTCGTACGTCATAATCACTTCGGGCCAATGCACCATGGGCGCAAAAATAAATCGCAAAACGTGCCTACCTAACGAGAGCGTATCTCCCTCCCCGACGACGACTCTGCGGTTCTCGAACTCCGTTCCGAAAAAATTCTTCATCATTACGAAAGCTTTTGCTGAAGCCACTATTTTCGCCGTCGGATAAGCCGCCGCAAAAGTCGCGATATTCGCAGAATGGTCGGGTTCCATGTGTTGCGCGATAAGATAGTCAGGCGTTCTACCTTTTAAGGCGGTCTTCAAATTTCTCAACCATTCGTCGGTAAATTTCCCGTCCACCGTATCCATCACGGCGATTTTCTCGTCTAAAATTACGTACGAATTATAGGACATACCGTTAGGGACGGTATATTGTCCTTCGAACAAATCGATTTTGTCGTCGTTCACCCCGATATATTGAATGTCATTACGGATATACATTTTTCGTTTCCTTTCAGTGTTTTTTACAATTATAACACATCTTCCGCTCGTTTACAACAAAAATCAAAAAATTTTCTTAAAATTTTCCTCGTTATAAAATGTGCTCGTCGCATCTTTTTATCAAACGGCAACTTACTTTCAAAAAATGTTGACATTTTTTTTGCAATGTGCTATA
>CAZEVL010000023.1:0-21135 GCA_964515795.1 uncultured Clostridia bacterium
TTTAAATTTAAGCGGAACGTTTTATCGTAGTCGCTCCGTCTACGGTATGCTTATTCTTTCGCTCACCGGCAATCGAATCCAGTGCACCCCCAAACGAGCTTCGTTATATTATTATACACGACAAAACCCGAATTGTAAACGTTTTTTCGATACTTTCGAAAAATTTTTTCGTTTTTCCTTCCGCCGACGATTCTTTCTTGCCCGATCTTATCGAAACCCGTATACCGTGTATGCGTTGAGCTTACTTTTTCCAAGCCTTTGCCGAAAACAACACCAATATCGGGAAAATTTCCAAACGCCCTGCCAACATATCGAATATAAAAACAAGTTTCGACCAAATCGAAAACTCCGCAAAGGACCCGGCAGGTCCGACTTTACTAAGCCCGGGACCGATATTATTCATCGCTGTCACGACCGACGTAAAGTTCGTCGTCGTATCGAACCCTTCAAGCGAAATCAACAATAAGGACGCCGCAAATATCAAAACGTACGCAACGAGATACGCATTTGCAGAACGCACGACTTCCTCGTCCACCACTTGTTTATCCATGGTTATTTTTCGAATTTGCTTAGGATGCAACATTCTGCGCACTTCGTTTTGCGCGCCCTTACCCCAAATCAGGAATCGAGAAACTTTCATACCGCCGCCCGTACTGCCCGCGCACGCGCCGACAAACATCAACATAACGAGAATCGTTTTGGAAAACGCCGGCCACAAGTCGAAATTCTCCGTGGAAAAACCCGTTGTGGAAATAATAGAAGCAACGGTAAACGCAGAATGTTTCACCGCCTCTCCGCCCGAGAGCGTTTCCGTCAGGCACAAATTGAGCGTAATCAGCCCGATTGCGGAAAACACGATAATCAAAAACGTGCGCACTTCGGTATTGAACGCCTCTTTCCACTTCCCTTTCAAAAGCAGATAAAACGAAGTGAAATTGATAGAAAACAGCAACATAAACACCGTCACGACGATTTGCAAATAGGAATTGTATCCGGCAAACCCGTCCGCCTTAATGGCAAAACCTCCCGTACCTGCCGTTGCAAACGCCGTATTCAACGCCTCGAATATCGACATACCGCCACACAGCAAGAAGATAAATTCCGCAACCGTCATTACCGTATAAATTAAGTACAAAATTTTCGCCGTCTTACGAACTTTGGGAACAAGCTTGCTTACGGACGGTCCGGGGCTTTCCGCCTTCATGATATGCATATTCCGTGCCCCGCTGAGCGGCAAAAAAGCCATTACGAACACCAAAACGCCCATACCGCCGACCCAGTGCGTAAAGCTCCGCCACATCAAAACGGATTTCGGCAAAGCCTCGACCATTTCGCCCGTAGGGACGATCGTCGCCCCCGTCGTCGTGAAGCCCGACACCGTTTCGAACAAAGCGTCCACGTAGGAAGGAATCGCCCCCGAAAAGAAAAACGGAAGCGCACCGACCAGACTCATCACGATCCAGCAAAGCGCAACGATGACGCAACCTTCTTTCGCGTAAATTTCCGTCTGTTTCGGTTTTCCCAACAAACAAAGTCCACCGACAACGCCGCAAAGGAATATCGTCATCAAGAACGAAAAAAACGCTTCCTCCCAATATATCGCAGCCGTCAGCAACGGCACGCACAGAAAAATCCCTTCAAAGAGAAGCAACCAACCGACTACGCGTTTTACAATAGAAAAATTCATACCGAACCTCACCGTAAAACGTCGGTCACGTCGTGCAGACCGAGTTGTTTCGATACAATCACCACCGTATCCCCGGCTTCTATCACGTCTTGTCCGCGAGGAATAATCACTTCTCCGCCGCGTGAAACGGAAGCTATCAAAATATTTTCCTTAAATTTCAGTTCCGAAAGCGGTTTTCCTGCAATCGGAGAATTCTCTTTTACGATAAATTCCGACGCTTCCGCTTGATCGGGAATGACGTTATACAACGTTTCCACGTTGCTGCCCAAACTGTTTTTCATCGCGCGGACATGTTGCAAAATGATATCGGAAGTGATATTTTTCGGACAAATCGTACAATCGAGTTCCAAGCGATTGACGACGTTATCGTAATCCGTACGATTGATTCTCGTAATTAATTTGCCGTGATTCACCTCTTTCGCAAACAACGAAAGAAGAATATTTTCCTCGTCTTGATGCGCGAGCGCGACAAACGCGCCTACTTTATCTATCCCCTCTTCCAACAACAAGTCTTGATCGGCAGGATTGCCGTTAATCACATCGATTTTCGGCCATTGCGTGCAAAGATCTTCGCATTTCGCCAAATCTTTTTCGATCACTTTCAAGGAAATGGAAGAACGTTCCAAAATGCCGCAGAGATAATGCGTCAATACGCCGCCGCCGACCACGAGCACGTCTTTGACGGAATGTCCTTTATAATGAATTTTCGTAAAAAAATCGTTGGCGTTTTTAGGCGTTGCGACAATGGACACGACGTCCTTTTCCGCAAAGATAAAATCACCGTTGGCGATATACGACTCGTCGCCGCGCTCGATGGTGCATACGAGAATATCCGAATGATATTTCATCACCACCTCTTTCACCGACATACCGGCGATTTCATTGCCGACGGGCAATTTGAATTTGATCAATTCTACCTTTCCTTTGGCAAACGGCTCGATTTTAATCGCCGTGGGGAAACGCAAAATCCGCGCGATTTCCTCCGCCGCCGCGTATTCCGGATTGATAACCATCGCCAAACCGAGTTTTTCCTTCAAATACATCGTTTCAGAGCTGTATTCGGGATTCTTCACGCGAGCGATCGTTTGACAATCTCCCTCTTTTTTCGCTATCATGCAACAGAGCAAATTCAACTCGTCGGAGTTTGTGACAGCGATGAACAAATCCGCGGTTTCGATCCCCGCGTCGCGCTGAACGGAAGGCGTCGCACCGTTTCCGATGACCCCCATCACGTCGTAGCGATCGGTGATACTTTTTACTTTCTCCGCCTGCATGTCCACAACGGTTACGTCGTTTCCGTCGGCGTTCAGTTTCTCGGCAAGCGTTTGCCCCACTCTGCCGCAACCTACGATAATAATATTCATACCGAACTTCTCCTCTTCTCTCGCCTCTTATTTCTTTTTCGCAAGTTTTTTAATGGACGTACGATGTTCCTCGCCGATAAACAAACGCTTGATATTTTCGGAATGTGCCGTCCACGTCAGTACGTTGATCGCAAAAATCATCAAATACAAACATACCAGGTATGCGTTTATCGGAGTTTTCGCATATTTCGACAAAAACAAAACCATCTGCAATATACTGAATCCCGTCACGCCGAGCAACGAGCCCATCGAACCCCATTCCGCCGCGTAAATGTACAAAACCACAAGCCACAAACAAAGGAAGCCGATTAGAATCCAGCAAGGGTGTTCGCAGGAAATCGCAAACCAAAACAACCCGAGCGTCGAAGCGATTCCCTTTCCACCCTTAAACTTCGTCGTAACGGGAAAAATATGTCCGACCACCACGCAGAGTCCGCATAAATACCGCATAAAATCGGACACGAGCACCGCCGTGCCTTCAAAGACGCAGTCCTTATATACGAAATAAGCGATTACGGCAGGCAAACCGCCCTTCAACGCGTCGCAAAAAAAGGTAAGGACGCCGATTTTCAAACCGAACTCACGCGTCATATTCATCGTACCGGGGTTACCGCTGCCCAAAGTCGTAATATCTTTATGCTTGAAACGAGAAATCAAGCGAGCGAAATTAAAACACCCGATGAAATAGCAAATCGTCACAGCCAAAAGCAACTGCCACCAATTTTGTGTAAAAGAAAACGTTTTCATAATTTCCACACTTTGCGAATGACGTTACTCGTCTTCTTCTTTTTTCTCCCGAACGACGACTTTGATCGGCGTACCCGAAAAGTCATAGGCGCGACGAATGGTATTTTCCAAATATCGCTGATACGAGAAATGTAACAAGCCCTCGTCGTTGACGTGCAACACGAACACGGGCGGACATACAGCCACCTGCGAAGAGAAGAACACGCGCATTCTTCTGCCTTGATAGGAAGGCGGCTCTTGCAAGCGAACGGCGTCGCCGATCAAATCGTTCAACTCGCCCGTGGGCACGCGGAAAGACGCATGCGCATACACTTCTTCCGCCGCCGCCAAAATCTTCTCCACGCGCTGCCCCGTCTTTGCGGAAATGTAAATAGACTTATAGTAGTCCATAAACTTCAAATCCTCTTTGAGCTGTTCCTCGAAACGATTCACGGTGTGCGTATCCTTTTCGATCAAGTCCCATTTATTCATCACAACCACGGACGGTTTCCCCTGTTCGTGTACGTAACCGATAATCTTGACGTCCTGTTCCGTCAAGCCTTCCTCGCTGTCTACGACGAGCAAACAAACGTCACTGCGTCTGACCGCGTCGAAAGCACGCATATTGCTGTAATATTCCACGTCGTCGTCTACGTTCTTCTTTTTACGAATCCCTGCCGTATCGATGATGGTATACGCTTTATCTCCGCGATAGAACAGCGTATCGATGGCATCGCGCGTCGTACCCGCCATTGGCGTCACAATACTGCGCTCGCTGCCCAAAATACGATTTACAAGGCTGGATTTTCCCGCATTCGGTTTTCCGACCACCGCGATTTTGAGCGACGGAACGGGCTCTATCGTTACGTCGGGGAAATGCGCGATCGCTTCGTCCAACACGTCGCCGATGCCCTGGGAATGTTCCGCAGAGATTGCGAAAGGCTCTCCCAAACCCAACGAATAAAATTCGAAAACCTGTTCGGGAGAGTAATTATCGATTTTATTCACGACAAGAATAACGGGTTTTTTACTGCGACGCAGAATGTCCGCCACGTCGTAATCGGAAGGGTGTAAGCCTTCTCTGCCGTCCGTAAAAAACAGAATGACGTCCGCCGTATCGATTGCAACGTCCGCCTGTTTTGCGATTTCGCGCCACATCACGTCTTCGGATTTCAATTCGATACCGCCCGTATCCACCATCGTAAAATGTTTTCCGCGCCACGTCGCATCCGTATACAATCTGTCGCGCGTGACACCCGGTCTGTCCTCCGTAATGGAGATTTTTCTACCTGCTACTTTATTAAAAAACGTACTTTTTCCTACGTTTGGTCTACCGACCAACGCTATAAGGGGGTTTGCCATTTTTGCCTCCTCGATTTATTATTTATTCCTTTATTTTGCCAAAATTTTTACAAAACCGTAACCGCCCTCGCGGTTTACGCGAATGGCTTGACAGCCACATTTTTCTTTTAATTCTTTGAACGTCATTCCGCAAAGAAACACGTCCTCGAACTCCTTCATCGTATTGCCGGGCAAAACGATCTCGTCAAACGTTCCGCCCCGTGCGCGATACGCAACGACGGCGTTTGCAATGTCTCGTCCCGTAAGCAAGCCCGTACAAGTCACCGTTTCCCCGAAGAACTCGTTTTTCACAGCCAACACGTCCGTTTCCAAGCCACCGATCACGGACTCGCAACGCTTGCCGATTTCTCGATTGATTTTCTCCGCGCTGACGCCGCTGACGATCAAAGACCGTTTTTTCTTTTTCAACGCATACCTGCCCTCTCTCTTTTCCGCAATCAAACCGCAAAGTGCGGAATCGACCTCCGTCACGAACTTCGTCGTCATACCGATGCCGTTTTCAATCTGCTCGAAATCTCCGTAAAACGACGCTTCCTTCAACGGACGCCCCGCTTTTACGAAATACTCGTCCGCAGGCAACAGAAAATTCACTCCGAATTCGGCGTTTAACGAGTCCACCAAATCCAAAAGTCGCGCACTGTATTCCCCGTCCACGTCGGGAATGGGATACAATCCGTCGCGATACTTCGTGATCCCCGTCGGCACGCAAGCCAAATCCTTGACGTAAGGATAGTATTCGAACAACTTACGGGCGGTATACGCCAGCTCCTCGCCGTCGTTTTCGTGCGGCACGAGCACCGCTTGACAATGCAAAACGACGCCGCCTTTTACAAGCTTGTCGATCTGTTCCGTAATCTTCCCGGCGAAACGGTTTCGAAGCAATTTAACGCGCAAAGCAGGATTCATCGTATGCACGGAAACGTACAACGGCGACAATTTCAGACGAATGATACGCTCCAATCCCTCGTCCGAAAGATTGGTGAGCGTCACAAAGTTTCCGCAGGAAAAACTCATCCCGTAATCGTCGTCTTTGACGTACAGGCTCTCGCGCATGCCTTTCGGCATTTGATCGACGAAACAGAACACACAGCGATTGCGGCAGGTTCGAATAGACATATTCTTTTCGAATTCAAGCCCCAATTCCTCGCCCTCGTCTTTTTCCACCTCGACCGTCGTTTCCCCGTTTCCTCGTTTATCGCGTACCGTCATCGAAAAACCGCCCGTTTCGCAATAATACAGGTAATCCAGCTCGTCCTCGCAGGGATAGCCGTCGAACGCGACAATCTCGTCGCCGCGCTCCAAGCCCAATTCCTCTGCGATGCTATTCCGTTTTACTTTTACAATTTTTAACATAGGTTCCCTATTCTTTCATCAACCCGTTCCGCGCCATGCCGTAACGATTGCAAAGCTTTTGCAATACCTCCTCGAAATCCTTCGGGAGCGGCGCAAAAAACGTCATGCGCTCCCCCGAAACGGGATGTGTAAGCTCCAATCTCGCCGCATGCAACAGCTGTCCGTCCAAAGCAAATTTTTGTTTCTTATACCCGTACACGGGGTCGCCGACGATCGGATGCCCCAAATGTTTCGCGTGGACGCGTATCTGGTGCGTCCTGCCCGTCTGCAAATCGAAGCGACAGAACGTAAACTCTGTCCCGAATCGAGCCTCTACTTTGTAATCGGTCACGGCGATTTTTCCCTTTCCGGTCGGCAACACAGCCATTTTCAAACGTTCCGTAGGGTGCCTGCCGATATCCGTCGTCACACGTCCTTCGTCCTCTTTCACACACCCTTCCAAGAGCGCGTAATACGTCCGATGACAAGTCTTTTGTGCAATTTGCTCCGCCAAAGACACGTGTGCTTTATCGTTTTTCGCCACGACCAGCAGCCCCGTCGTATCCTTGTCGATACGATGCACGATACCGGGACGCAACACGCCGCCGATACCGCTGAGCGAATCGAGCGCATAGAGCAATGCGTTGACGAGCGTTCCGTCCTCGTTCCCGTTGCCTACGTGCACGGTCATACCGCGCGGTTTGTCGACTACGGCAAAGTCGGCGTCTTGATACACAATCTCAATCGGGATATTTTCCGCTTTCGCGGCATACTCCGTCGCATCGGGAATCGTAACGGACACTTCGTCGCCGCACTTTAACTCCAAACCCGATTTACGGACTTCCTTTCCGTTGACGCAGACGTTCCCGTCCTCTATCAACTTCTTCCAACGCGAACGGGTAAACTCTTCCGTTTTTTCGCTTAAAAATACGTCCAATCGTTTGCCGTTTTCTTCCGCCGCGTAAAAGCGTCTATCCATCGTCCCGTTCGTCCTCTTGCCGAGCGTGCGTATCGTCTGTTTTCGCTTGTGATTTTTTTTCTTCCTTTTCCGCCGTTTCCTTGGCAAGCGCTTTATATTTCGCAGTCAAAGGATACAACGCCTCGGAATCGAAAAACAACAGCGATAATACAAGCATAATCGCCCCTGCCGTAATGAAGAAATCGGCAAAATTACAAACGGCAAAACCGAACCGACTCAAGTCCACCATATCGCGAACTCCGTCGCGAATCAAAGCATTGGTCGCAGGATCCCAAACCCGATAATAAACTCTGTCGATAAGATTGCCCACGCCGCCGGCAACGACGAATACGAGCGCGACGCGAAGAAGCGTACGGCGTTTATCCGTCTTGAAGAAAAACCAAGCGAACACGCCCATAAGCACCGCAGTCAAAAGAATAACGACGATTTTCAGCCACATCGGGGAATTGTTTCCCATACCGTAAGAAATTCCGCGATTATAGGTAATGCAAAGACTAATCCAACCGGGAATAATCTCGATTTTTTGCGACGCTACCAACGTCGGCTCTCCGTGCGCCCGTACGTCGACAAAATACCAATCCGCCCAAATTTTCGTAATTTGATCTACGAGAATGAGCGCCGCAAACAACGCCACTCCCCAAAACCAAGAACTTTTCACCACGGACAAAATCCGCGCCTTTACGGATCGTTCCTTCTTTTCAGTATGCTCAGTCATTTTTCTTTTCCTTGTTTTTATTTTTATTTCGAATTTCGTCGATCATCGACGTTTTCAAGCCGTGCAACTTTTGAGAAAGATCGACTTTGTACACCTGCGGCAAGTCCAAGCGCAAATATTCTTCCCAGAACTTCGCCAACTGCGCCTTGGAAAACGCCTGAATTTCCATAAGCGAAGGGAATTTATACACAAGTTCCCCGTTTTCCACCACGGTCACGAGCAACTCCTCCGCGCGGAAGTTATCCACCTCGTGTTTTTTCCACGTTTCCACGGGATGAAACAACGTCAAGGGTTTGCGTTCGTCCACCGTTTCTTCGCGAAGCGTGATGAGGTCGGCTATCGCCATGCCGTTGTCTTTGTCATACAAACGATACAAATTCTTAAACGACGGGTTGGTAATTTTCGCCGTATTGTCCGAAAGCTTGATTTTCGGCACAACCGTGCCGTCCTTTTCGATTACCGCCGCCAATTTATACACGCCGCCGAGCGCAGGCAAGGTATCGGACGTAATCAAACGCGTACCTACCCCCCACGAATCGATTTTCGCACCTTGTTGCAAAAGGGAACTGATCAATCGTTCGTCCAAATCTCCCGAAACGCAAATTTTCGCGTCGGGGAACCCTGCTTCGTCGAGCATCACACGCGCCTTCTTGGACAAATACGCCAAATCGCCGCTGTCCAGACGAATTCCCTTCGGTTCGTAGCCCTTTTCCCGCAATTCGCGGAATACCTTAATAGCGTTGGGAACGCCGCTTCTCAGCGTATCGTAGGTATCGACGAGCAACAGACAGTTGTCGGGATAGGAATCCGCATACGCGCGGAAAGCGTCGTATTCCGTAGGATAATCCATTACCCAACTATGCGCCATCGTTCCGGAAACGGGTACATGGAATTTCTGCCCCGCCAACACGTTGGACGTAGAAGAACAACCGCCGATAATCGCCGCCCTCGCACCGCTGATACCGGCGTCCGGACCTTGCGCTCTTCGCAAGCCGAACTCCATCACCAAGCCTTTTTCACCCGCCGCGCGACAAATCTTAGATGCCTTCGTCGCAATCAGCGTTTGGTGATTGATGATATTAAGCAGCGCGGTTTCCGCAAACTGCGCCTGAATAAGCGGCGCGCGCACGGTTAAAATAGGCTCTCCCGGGAATACGGGCGTACCTTCTTTCACGGCATACACGTTCCCCGTGAAACGCATATTTCGTAAATATTCGAGGAATCCTTCGTCGAACAATCGCAAAGAACGCAGATATTCGATATCTTCGTCATCGAAACGCCAATTCAACAAATACGCCATCGCTTGCTCTAACCCGGCGGCAATCGAATAGGTAATCAAATCGTTTTTACGGAAAAACACGTCGAAAACGACCTCCTCTTCGTGTTTTCCGTGCTTATAAAAACCGTACCCCATCGTCAGTTGATACAAATCGGTCAAAAGCGTTAAATTTCTCATTTTTCTTTATTCTCCTTTTCGGGGCGTTCGTCCGCCTCCCGTTCCGTTTCGCTTTCGTTCGTTTTTGCGGCCGAAAGAGGTTTGACATAATTTTCGGGACGCAACGCGCACATCATGTTCACCGAATTCCAATACGGCACTTCTTCCGCATTGTCTTTGATAAATTTCGCGATGCCGTACGGATCGCCGTTTTCCGATCCGATCCACACGCCTTCTTTTTTCTTATTCCGCACAAGCAACGTTATCAACAGCGCCACGCCGCCGACAAACATAACGATTGCCATGGTCAGCGAAAAATTCCCGAGCTGGAATTGCGCTTCGCGCAAAGGCTCCATAATCATACGCACGCCGCCGTAAATAATAAAATACAACGCGACGTTGACGCCGTTCGGTTTTTTACCGTTCCGCCAAGCGTTGATAAACAATAAAATCGAGCCGAGCAGCGTCACGACGCTTTCGTACACGCAGAAAGCATAATGCCAATCGCCCGTTTTTTCGATATACACCGCAAACGGGAAAAACCGTAAGGAAGCGTTTTCCACCACCGCGCCGTACACTTCTTGGTTTGCGAAATTCCCCCATCTGCCGATAGATTGCGCCAAAAGCAAACCTACGACCACGCAGTCCCCCACGCGAAAGAAATTGACTTTTTTGAAATATGCGACCGCCGCCACGGAAACCGTACCGCCGATAATGCCGCCGATAATCGAAAGACCGCCCTCGCGTATGGAGGACAACTTAAACCATTCGGAAACAGGCATACCGTCCGCAAGGCAATAAAACAGTCGAGTCGTCACGATTGCGATCGGCAAGCAGATAACGAAAAAAGTCAAGAACAAATCCGTAGACATATTTCTTCGCTTAAAAAGTGCGGAAATCACGAAAAACGCCGCAATCATACCGCACACGATAATGATGGCGTACGCGTAAATTTTGAAGCCGAAGATCGTAATCCCCGGCGGTTCGAACAACAAAGACGAAACGTCCATAACAGCTCCTTTTTCCGAGAAAAAATTTTTTCTCGAAGCTCTTCGATTCACGCGAGAAAGCCATTTTTTCCGAAATGACTTTCGCTCGCTTTTATTATTATAACATAATAATAAAAAATCGTCAAGAAAACCCGACGATTTTTACGTATTTTTTGCATTTTTCACAAAACGAACGCTATCCGCCGATTTTGAGGTGCAGCGGCTTTATCTTATTCAATACGGGGACAACGTACAAAAACAGCGCATAATTCAAAAGGCTGTTCCATATCTGTCCCTTAAAAAACAACCGATACAGACAATACACCGAAAACGTAACCCCCTCTCCGCCGAAACGCTCCGCAGCATAGGACAAAACCGCCGTCGAGAAGCCCATCGCTTTGTTATAAAAATAAAATCCGGTGCTGTTAATCCCGACGGTACACACAAAAAAAGTCGTAACAGCCGACAAAAACAGCTTTCCGTACAATTTTCCTTTCGTCGGTTCTCCCCAAGGCAAATCCGAAATCAACCCCGACAACAGCGCAAACGTTCCCGTCGAAAGCCCTACCCACGGCATATACACGTTGGCGGGGTGTAGCAAATACCCGAGAAAATCCCCTATCACGCAAGAACAAAACCCCGTAAGCGAACCGAGTACGCACCCGGCAAGCATCGCAACAAGCACGGTAAAGGAAAACTGATTGTCTAAGAATTTGATCTCCACGATGTTGGACACCACGACAAACGCCGTAGTCACCGCAATGTACGCCAGTTTATGCGCGGCATTTTTCCTACGCAACGTCGTCGAAAACAGCAACCTGTTCCACAAAGAAACTTCGCCTTTTTTGAACATAAAAAAACCTCCCCTTGAGAGGTCCGCGAACGTGTGTCCGACCCGACGTTTTGCGAATTCAACGCATACACGGGTACTTCATTTGCAGCGGACGCGCCCTCGCACCGCAGGGCTTCCGCCCTTTCGTCCACCGACAACGTCCCGTTCGATGACACTTAACGCGCTAAGGCTACTCTTTCTTTCAGCCGCATTTTGCGACCTTGAAATCATTATACTCCTTTTTCAGTCAAAAAACAAGCGTTTGCGCATATTTATTTTTCGTTTTCGCAAAATAACGCTATGGGGCTTATCTTTATCCGCACAACGATTATTTTCATTACGCTGTTCACAGTCATGCGACTTATGGGAAAACGACAAATCGGAGAAATGCAACCGTACGAGCTGGTTATCACGCTCATCATTTCCGACCTTGCCTGTATCCCGATGGCAGATTCTTCCATTCCCCTTCTTTACGGCGTGGTTTCCATTCTCGCCGTATACCTTTTACACCAGATCGTATGCTTAATCGATCTGCAATTCTCTGCAACCAAGACCGTTTTGAGCGGCTCTCCCAGCGTCGTGCTCAACAAAAGCGGCGTAGATCTGAAAGAACTGAAAAAGAACAACCTCGACGTCAGCGATTTAATCGAAAATTTACGTACCGAGGGATATTTTTCGCTTGATTCGGTAGAATATGCGCTTTACGAGGCAGAGGGTACGTTTTCCGCGCTCCCGAAAGCAAATTACGAACAGAAGCAAAACTCTCTGCCGCTCGTACTCATCGACGAAGGAAAATTCGATATGAGGAACTTAAAACACACAAACTTAAACAAAAGCTTTTTCACGGACTTACTGAAACAACACGGCTGTAAAGACGAAAAACAAGTCCTCGTCATGACGGTGGACGGCGACGGAAAAGTATATTTACAACGCCAAGGACAAAAATACGAAGTATTCCAACTCCCGTGGAAAGAACGTTTATGGTAAAGGAGAAGAAAAATGATACGCACGCTTAGCAGTATTTTCATAACGCTGGGGCTGTTGCTCGGCGTTTCCGTATTCGAGCTGCGGTATGTTGAATCCGCTTTCGAGGAATTCACGCAGATTCTATACGCCCTTCGGCAAAAAACAGAAGCGGAATACGCCGTCTACGAAGACGGAAAAATCGTACAAGACTATTGGGAGGACAAGAAAAAAACAATGCACGTTTGGATTCCGCACGCCTCCCTGCAAGAAATCGACCTGCAACTGAACGAAGCCGTTTCCTATTTATATGCGGGGAATTTTCAAGAAGCCTTACCGAAACTCGACGTCGCCATCTGTTTGGCAATCGATATTCCGAAATCCTACGAATGGTCTTTCGGAAACGTATTCTAAAAAATTCAACGCGGACACGGGCATAAGAAAAGAGCAACCGTCGAATACACGGT
Source organism: uncultured Clostridia bacterium (assembly GCA_964515795.1). Lineage (GTDB taxonomy): Bacteria > Bacillota > Clostridia > Christensenellales > Borkfalkiaceae > Scatosoma. The sequence goes on from CAZEVL010000023.1 coordinate 12,852, forward strand.
TGCCCTTTTTATTTTTTGCGCCTTTACGCCAATCCGTACGTACGCACGATACGCACGTTTGCATTGAAAATATTGTGTAAAAACTTCCGAACAGCCTCAGAAGTCGTTTTATCGAGCTCCTCTCGTTCGTTGCTGTTGATCATCGTAATGATCGCATTGAAATTCTCGTAAATAATCTGCGAATCCTCTTCGATTGCGACGTATTCTTCTTCCGACGCGCCGTGCTGTATGGAATACATTTCTTCCACCGTATCGTTGAGTTTTAACAACCATTCCGTATCGCCCGTTTTTAAGATTTCCACGGTCTGTTGGTTCAGGTCGCTTAGAAGCTGAATAAATCTTTGCAACTTTTTGTTGCCGTCCACTTGAATTACCGTTTCTTCCATATTACAGCTCTACTCCGTTCGATTTCAATAATTCTCTCGCCGATTCTACGCTGTCCGCGCCCGTCTTGTTTTTAATCGGCGCAAATTCCTTTTCGCGAACGACCTCGTAAGGCAACACGCTGCCCATAAGCTTAATCAAATCCACGGCGAGCAATTCAAACTTTTTGCCGTTTTCTTTCTCCGGCTTTCTCGTCACGCCGTCCTCGCAAAGACATTCGATTTTCTTTTCCACGATATGCACGGGAATTTTTTTGTCTACAATCTCTTCGAGTTTCGTCAAACGGAACAAATAATTCATTATCACGCCGTAGCTGTAAACGAGATCCCCGTTTTCGTCGCGCTCGTTCGCCATTTCGTCCGTAAGCTCGTAATATTCAATAATATCGGGGCTTTCCCCGTCCATACACAATACGCCGACTTTTTCCGCGGGATTCGTCTTAAAAATCGCTTTCGCGCCGCAGTTTACACCGCTTGCAATCGTTGCGCCGACGAATACGGGATCCGCAATTCTCTGCAAAACGTTGTCCACCGCGTAAATATTCAACCATTCCACGCCACGCTTATGCAAGTCTTCGCAAAGCCCCGCACGTTGCATGGAATTGAACCAGCCGCCGTTACCGTTGGGAGAAAGCGCGGGCATATCCTTTGTTTCCAAGATAATTTTCCCGTCGTAATCCACCGCGGGCGCCATGTCCTGTTTGAAGAATTTTACGTCCTTTTCTTCGTAACCGAAATAGTCGTGCGCCTTCCAGAAAGCCGTCGTCTGCTCGTGATTCTTATCGCTCGTCATAATATAGAGAGGTACTTTCACACCGCAACGATCCACCACTTCGAGCAAGTTTTTCATCTGCTGCTCAAAAATATACAAAGGCTTGGTCACGCCGATGTCGTACGCGCCTTTCGGTCCGTCCACCCCAAGACGAGTCCCCATACCGCCGGCAAGCAACACCGCCGCCACTTTTCCGTCGCGAATCGCCTGCACGCCGATTTCCTCGAATTCCGCTTTACGCATTTGAATTTCCTTATCGCGAAGCCCGACAATCGGGTGAATATCCCGACCTTTCCCCGTGAGATCCGCAGGATTTGCCAAGGATTCTTCAAAATCCCAATTCAGGTTTGCAACGGCATTCAACAATTTTGCCTTTCCGTTCTCGTCCAATTCGTCATAGTATTTCAAAAGTTGCGTTTGTCCTTTCCGTTCAAGAAGCGCTTTTGCTTGTTCGTAATTCATTATCGTAACTCCTTCGTTAGATATTTATTTTCCTATATTGTATCAAATTCACGGGAATATTGCAAGCCTTTTTATAAAATTCCGTCGCAAATTCTTTTCCTGTTTTATGCGATTCTTTCGCACCGAAAAATTTGATTATGCAAGAATGCGACGCAAATGCAAAAAAAACGGCGAAACCGCCGTTTTTTTTCGTTATTTTTTCTTGTTTCTCGCCGCAAACGGAGCCTTTCCGTAACCTGCGTACGGGTCGTTTTTCTTTTCCGTGTTTTTTTTCTTCTGCGTCTTTGCTTTCGGTTGCTTGGGCTTAATGTTCCCCATATACGCCGCATACGGGTTATATCCGCGAGAGCCGCGAAGCAACGCCTGCGCCGTCCACGTAGACTGGTTAGCAAGACGATCGAGTTCGAATTGGTCGATCTGACCGATAATAGTCGTCTTGAAGTCGTCCGCATCCTGCAACTTAAACTTAATGGGATGCCCGTGAGAAACCTTTATGTACATTTTCCCGACGTTGAACAGTCTGCCCCAGAAACTAACGTCCACGTAAACGCTTTGAATTTCCAAAAGAGGAACGTCCTTCGACACGGTATGAAACACGCCTTGCTTACAAATCAAACGTCTATTCGTCAACACGATCTCCGTATGCGCGTAAACGACCGTTTCGCATATGGCTTTTATCAAAGGCAGCAACAAAAGACAAGCCGCCAACGCGATAATGACGATCCCCATTGTTTGCAAGATGTTCAACGACAAAACGGATACGACAGCCAGCATTGCCAACGCGAGGACGCTCAACGTCCACCAGCCTACCAAGCCCCAAATATCACGCGGTGCTTTTTCCACAACCCATTCGTTTTCGTATAGATTTCTTTCTGCGTAGCTACTCATAATAAACTCCGTTGGATATTTTCGGAAACTTCTGCCGTCCCCGATTCTATATTTACTCTTCTATTTTACAGCAAACGGCGGAAAATGTCAATACTTTTTCTCAATTTCTCGGATATTTTCTCAATTCCGTTTCGCCAATCCCTTTTTCACGTATAAAAACGCCTTGGAAAGCGGCAAAAAAAGCAACGCAACGCTCACCGCCGTACAAATCACCTGCGGAATCATAAACGACAAAGAAGCCGTAAAATAAATTTTCGCCGCGCGCTCGCTATACGAATACCAAAATACCGTCAAAACGTTGTCGAGCATCGTAAACCCCGCCGTACAAACGCATGCAACCGCCGTAAGCCACGGCAACGCCGCCAACGTTTTTTTTACGCACCGACCGAGTCCGCCGAATATCGCCGTCAATATATTGAAATAAAGCACGTATAAAACGAGCACCTTCATATCGAACCCGAACACGAACATTCGTAAAAAGGAAAACGCCGTTGCCGCCGTCGTTCCTCGCACAGCCCCGAAAGCAAACGCATACGTCACAAACAGCAACGTTACTATCTCCACGCCGGGGATCGCAGCCAACGCCACCTGCGCCGCAACGACAAGCGCGACGAATGCGGCGATATACGCACACTCTCGCGCCGACAATCGTGCACGCGTCGTCGAGTGTTTTTTCTCGTTCATCAAACACCTGCCCTATACGTTTAGAAAGTTACGTAGTCCCAAACGTATATTTCGCCGCCCTGCACGGGCAAGCTCTCCGCGCCCACAATCGCACTGCCGATCTCCTTCCCGTCCACGGTGATTGTTCCGTATTCCTTATTGCTCAATTCCGCATCCGACGTATACAGCATCCAACAAGACGACCAATCCGCCGCATTTGCTTTTCCGTCGATGCTCATAATCATACCGCCGGAAATTTCATACGTCAACGAACCGTGGTCTTGTTCGAGTCGCATCACGTCTGCGAGCGTATACTCGGCATTTACGTAATCCACGTGAATTTCCACGCGGTTCCCGTCCGTCGAACGTTTCACGGCACATCCGATAAGGTCGAATACATCCGCACCGCTTATCGAACTTTCCGCACTGTCGTTTCTACTGCTTTCCGCATCGCTTACCGAGCTTCCGGAACCGCCGCAACCGACGCACGCAAACAAACCTGCCAAGAGTATAGTCGAAAAAATTATATTTTTGTGTTTCATAGAACACCTCCGATAAAAAAATTACATTTTTCGGCAAAAAGGTATAACTATAAAACACCGTTTTTCGACAAAACGGCTCGTTATCCTTTCCGCCCACCGCAGAAATTCTCCGCAAAAACGCACGGCAGGTCTCCCGGCTTACAACGTTTCGGCACGCTCAGCGCATACCTGCCCGCTTCCTTCCCGTTTTTTACAGTGCAAGCGAGCGAACGTTCCTACGGTTGCGGGGGCAGCGGAGCAAACCCCGAAGGGGCATTCTCTCTTCCCTATTAAACGCCGTCCGACGACGGCATACCGTGCATTCGTATTCGATTACGTAGAGTATAGCACTTTTTCGACCGCTTGTCAACGATATAAAAGAAAAACGGCAGATTTTGCCGTTTCTCGTCTTACTTTATCGTATTCAATAATTCTCTTCTCGTCTTGGAGGATATCCAACCGCACGACACCGAACCCGGTCCCACGTGCGATCCGATAACGGGTCCCATAATTTCGATTTGCGGTTTTACGCCGATCTTACCTTCTATCAACGCCGCCAGTTCCTGTGCGCCGCGCTCGTTATTCGTATGCACGACGATTACTTTTTTCAAATCGTTTAACGGAGCGAACTCCATGCACTCGATCACGCGCGAAAAGGCTTTTTTCATACCCTTACACTTCTCCACAACCTGTAATTTCCCTTCTTCGTCGAACATGATCATCGGTTTGATATGCAACACCGTACCGACCGCCGCCGAAGCCGCGCTCACTCTGCCGCCCTTTTTCAAGTAAAACAGATCGTCGGGGATAATACAATGTTGAATATTTTGCCGTAAGCCCGTAACGTATTCGTACGTTTCTTGCGCCGTCATGCCCTTATCTCGACAGTCTGCTGCAATCGACACCAAAAGTCCTTGTCCGATCGTCGCCGTCAAGGGGTCTACCGCATACACGTTAAAATCGGGATACTTTTTCTTCATATCTTCCGCCGCCTGCCGCGTAATCGTTATCGTATTGGCGAGGCCCGAAGAAATCATAAAATGCAACACGTCTTTCACGCCTGCCTCTGCCATACGGGTAAAATGCGCCATGTGCGCCTCGTAATTGAGTTTTGCCGTACGAGGAAAAGCACCTGCGGAAACCTTCTCGAAGAACTCCACGTACTGCGATTCCGTGGAAAAGTCATCCGAATGCTCCTCGATTTCCCCGTCCTTTTCCAAAGTAAAAGTCAGCGGAACGAACCAAATGTTTCGCTCTTTTCTATACGTTTCTTTCAAATCCGCCGTAGAGTCGGTAGACACGTCAAACAATCCGATTTTCGCCATAATTTTCTCTCCGTTTTTTCCGCGATATCCGCGTCGATATAATTATAACCGCATTTATTTTGTCTGTCAACAAAAATAATTTCGCTTTCCCGTAAAAAATTGTGTTGATTTTGTGATTTTTTTCATTTTTTCCCCACAATAAAAAAATGTGTGAATAAACGTTGAAAATGCTTGAAAAGGGTTGAAAAATTCCGACAAACCTTGTATAATACTAATAGTGAATATTTTAGGAGATTCTTTATGGACGTACAGAAAACAACCATTAACGCAATACGAATCGTTTCCGCGGAAGCGATCGAAAAGGCGAAATCCGGACACCCCGGGCTTCCTATGGGATGCGCGCCGATCGCCTATACGCTTTTTCAACGTTTTTTGAAATTCAATCCCGCCGATTTGCAATGGGACAATCGAGACAGATTTATTTTGTCCGCAGGACACGGATCCATGCTCGATTATATGCTTCTCCACCTCTACGGTATGGGCATCTCGAAAGAGGATTTGATGCAATTCCGTCAATTCGGCTCTAAAACGCCCGGTCACCCCGAATACCGCCATACGGCAGGTATCGAAACGACGACCGGTCCTTTGGGACAAGGCATCGCAAACGCAGTCGGTATGGCAGCCGCAGAGGCACACCTTGCCGCAAAATTCAACAAACCCGGTTATAAAATCGTCGACCACTACACCTACGTTCTCTGCGGCGACGGCTGTTTGGAAGAAGGCATCTCCTACGAAGCGTGTTCCTTTGCAGGCACGCATGCGCTCGGTAAACTGATTCTGCTTTACGACGATAACGACATCACCATCGAAGGCGATACGGACGTCACGTTCCGTGAAAACGTCGGCGCGCGTTTCGCAGCGCAAAATTGGCACGTACAACACGTAGACCTCGTCACCGATCCCGACAACGTGGACGCGCTTTCCGCCGCCCTCGAAGCGGCAAGGGCAAAAACGGACAAACCTTCCGTCATCGTCTGCCGCACCAACATCGGCTACGGCTCTCCCCTCGTCGGCTCCGCAAAATGCCACGGCTCGCCCTTAGGTGCGGAAAACCTGCAAAAAACACGTGAAAAATTGGGTTGGACGTACCCCCCCTTCGAATGCCCTCAGGAAGTATTCGACCACTGCAAAGAAGCGGCTACAAAAGGCGCAACGGCAGAAACGGAATGGAAAAAGCTCTTTGCGGAATACGAAAACGCTTATCCGGAGCTTGCACGACTCTATAAAGACGCTATGGCAGGAAAAATGCCCGACTTTACCGCTATGCCCGAATTGTACGATTTCGATAAACCCATGGCAACGCGCCAAACTTCGGCAAAAGTACTCAACAAATTAGCGGCAAAAGTACCGCAACTCATCGGCGGTTCGGCAGACCTCGCGCCCTCCAACCTTTCCGACATGAAAGACACGGACGAAATAAAATACGGACATTTCTCCCCCGACGATTTCTCGGGCAGAAATATCCATTTCGGCATTCGCGAACACGCCATGGCAGCCATCGCCAACGGCATGCAGCTTCACGGCGGATTGGCTGCGTACTGTTCTACGTTCTTCGTATTCGCAGACTACTGCAAGCCCGCCATGCGTCTTTCCGCTTTGATGCAGTTACCCGTTACGTATATTATGACGCACGATTCCATCGGCGTCGGCGAGGACGGACCTACCCATCAAGCGGTTGAACAGCTCGTTATGCTCCGTTCTATCCCCGGTATGAAAGTCTATCGTCCCGCAGACGGTAAAGAAACCGCGGCGGCGTGGATTTCCGCCCTCAGCGGCAAAGAACCGACCGCACTCGTATTGACTCGTCAAGCCCTGCCTCAATACAAAAAGAGCGGCGAAAACGCCCTCAAAGGCGGTTACGTTTTGGAAGACTGCGACGGAGATCCCGACGTATTGCTGATCGCGAGCGGTTCGGAAGTGGAGCTTTGCGTCAAAGCCAAAGCCGTTTTGGCAGGAAAAGGCATTCAGGCAAGAGTCGTTTCCATGCCCTGTATCGAGGAATTCGAAAAGCAGCATCCCGGCTATAAAAACCTCGTTATTCCGCCCAAAACGAAAGCGAGAGTATGCGTGGAAGCGGCGTCCCCGTACAGCTGGTATAAATACGCAGGCGATTACGGCGAGATCGTCGCGATGAACAGTTTCGGCGCGAGCGCACCGGCAGGCGAATTATTCAAGCATTTCGGTTTCACGGTGGAAAACGTCGTCGATAAAGCACTCGACTCCATTGCAAAAACAAAACGCGCTTAACCGCGCAAAACTTTCAAAAGCGCGTCCCGACGGGCGCGCTTTTATTTGCCCGACGCAACAAAAAGACAGACGTTTTCCGCACACATTTCCGAAACTTATAAGCTCCATCGTCTTGCAAACGTTCGAAAAATTTGCTATACTATATTCGCAAGCCTCAGCGAGCCTTTTACATCTCGTCCGTGCTTACAAAAAATCTAAAAAAATCAAGGAGCAAACAGAATGCTGTTAAATATTCGAAATGCCGAACAAGCCTTATCGGAAGCCGAAAAAAGTAACCCGGGAGCGTGGGTGGAACACTCGAAATACGTGGCGCTTGCTTGCCGTAATATTGCCGAAAAATGCGACGAGCTTTCGCCAGACACCGCTTATATCTTCGGGATCCTGCACGATATCGGACGATATGCAGGCGTTTCGTCCGAAAAACATTTGATAGACGGCTACCGTTATTGCAAAGAGCGCGGTTGGGACAAAGCGGCGCAAATCTGCATTTCTCACGCTTTTATGATACGAGACGTCAATACTTCCATCGGGACATTCGATATGCCCGAAGAAGATTATCTGTTTATGCGCGATTTCGTTACAAACGCCGAATACGACGATTATGACTTATTGGTGCAATTATGCGACGCATTGGCTTTGCCGTCGGGATTTTGTTTGTTGGAAAAAAGATTCGTCGACGTTGCCGTTCGATACGGTATGCACCCCGCAACGATCGATCGTTGGAAAAGAACGTTGGAAATCAAAGCGTATTTCGAAAACAAAATAGGCTGTTCCGTTTATCGATTGTTACCCGGGGCAATAGAAAACAGCTTTCTGTGAGCTTTTCGTAAGCGACTTCATAAACTTTCCGCAAATTATCACATTTCTGCAACGCAATTAACGCATAAGCAAGGTATACTTAGTCCGTAAAGTAAAAGAGAAGCCGAAAAACGCTTACACACTTCCTTACGGAAAGACCTCCATAAATGCAAAGGCACGCCCTACCCCGGGGCGTGCCTTTGAGTCTTTTCAGCGCATACCTGC
>CAZEVL010000024.1:0-21135 GCA_964515795.1 uncultured Clostridia bacterium
CGCCGACGTCGCCGCGAACCATAACGCTTACCAAACCGCTACCGATCTTTTCGCTACCAATAAGAACTACGTTTGCTGCCTTTACCATTGCGTCCGCTGCTTCGATTGCCGCAACAAGACCTCTCGTTTCTACCATACCTAATGCTTCCAACATTGTTTTAATCTCCTTAAAAATTATATTTTTTATTTTTTATCTCAATTTGTCTTTTCCGAGCGCGCTCAAACGGGCAAACCATTCGATATCCTCGCTCTGTCTTGCAATCACTTTATGGGTGATATACAATTCTCGTTTTTCCGCTTCGGCTTTTCCCGCCTCGATTGCCGCTTCCACAGCCGCCGCACTGCCTTCCACTTTGATTGCCATAACCAAAGGTACGCGTGCAGAATCGCCTGCCGCAGGCTTATTTTTATCGATGGCGACGATTTCCACGTCCGCCGCTTTCGCCATTGTATCGGCAACTACGATTGCGGTGGAAAAACCGAATACTTCTATCATGCCAAGTGCCATAAATTTCTCCTTTTATCGGATATCGCTCAGCGGTTTACTTGTTTACGTAACAAATCTTAATCCCCTTCTGCGCAACGTTGACTTCCATCGCTTCGTTGAGCTGATCGAGAGGGAATTCGTGCGTGATGAGATCCGTAACGGGAATATTCATTTCGCGAGCCTGACGCAAGAACGCCATCGTCGTGGGATAATCCTCCGCCGAATAGTCCCAAGAACCGACAAGGTTGATTTCCTTATTGCACATCGCAAAGTGAGGATTTACGTTATATTCCCCGTTGTTGACGAAGAAGCCCATTTCGCAAAGTCCGCCGCCGCGACGAATGTATTCGTAAATATCCTTAGCCGCCGCAGGAGCCCCCGTACACTGGAACGCGAAATCCGCGCCGACGCCGTTCGCAACGCTCTTTACGAGTTTTACTCTTTCTTCGAGCGTGGTGACTTCCTTGAAGCTGATGACCGTCTTCGCACCGAGTTTCTTTGCCATTTCCAAACGCATCGGCGTACCGTCGATTGCGATGATATGGTTGATACCTGCCGCACGAAGCACACTGATCATAACCAAGCCCACAGGTCCGAGTCCCTGAATCAATACTTTCGTATTAAAGTTGATAAGCCCCGTCGTCTGCGCTCTCTTCAAGGCGTGTACGCATACACAAGCAAGTTCGAGAATCATTCTCTCTTTCAAATTCAAGTCGTTGACTACGAAATACGTAGAACCCTTGCCGCGAATCAAGAGATATTCCGAGAACCAACCCGTGAACGGATTTGCGTCGTTGTGGGAAATTAAGCCGAACACGCCTTGCTTGTCGCAAAGGTTGGTGTTTGCCGGATGATTACGGCAAATGTGGCATTCTCCGCAGCTGATGACGCTGGTAACCAATTTATCGCCGACTTTGATAGGCTTACCGGAAGTATCGGCTTTAATATTTTTACCGAGGTAAACGATTTCACCCGTACCTTCGTGACCGAGCGTTACGGGAATAATCCCGAACGGATCTACCTTCCATTCGTGAACGTCCGTACCGCAAACGCCGCAACCTTCCACCTTTACGAGAATGTCGTCGTCCGTCAATTCGGGAAGCGGGAATTCTTTTACTTCGATATGTTTCTGCGCGGTGAGCATAGCAACTTTCGCGGTCTTGGGAATTGCGCCGTTCGACGTCGATTTTGCCGAACCGCCCATTTCTCCGAGAATTTTACGAACGATGCTTTCTACCTGAGAAGAAGTAATATCCATTTAATTTTCTCCTTATTTGTTTACTGTTTGAAACCGTATCGACGGTTTAGATAATTCTGAAAGAATCGGTCATTACGCAACGACGGAATCTGGTGAAGCTGCGCGCGCTGGTCAAACCTTCGCCCGTAGGACCTGCGATTGTGAACGTCGTATGTCCTTCGCCGCCGAATCCGATCCCAGCATACGAGGGTGCGTTCTTAACGAAAATCGTCGTTTCCACCGCTCTTGCGAATCTCGTCAAATGATCGATATTTTTGGAATGCATGTGTGCAGTGTGACGATTGCCGTGTTCCGCCTTAACCGCCAAATCGATTGCTTGGTCGATGTTGTCCACACGGACGATCGGAAGAATAGGCATCATCAATTCCTGTTGCACGAAAGGATGCTCAAAGTCGGTTTCGCAAATGATACAACGAACTTCCGGTCCGACTTTTACGCCGATTTTTTCGAGCAAAACCGCCGCGTCGCGTCCTACGCATTCACGACTGATCGTCTTTTTCACAATGCCAGTCTTGGGGTTCTTAACGTCTACCAATACGATGTTCGCAAGTTTGTCCGCCTGCTCCGCCGTAATCATATATGCGCCGTTTTTCAACATTTCGGAAATCAATTCGTCCGCGACGTTGCGGAATGCGAATACTTCCTTCTCCGCAATACAAGGCAAGTTGTTGTCGAACGAACAACCGTCGATGATGTCTTTACCCGCTTTCTTGATATCCGCCGTATCGTCTACGATAACGGGGGGATTGCCAGCACCTGCGCCGATTGCCTTTTTACCGCTCGAAAGCACGGATCTCACAACCCCGGGACCGCCCGTACATACGAGCAAGCGAATGTTGGGGTGCTTGTACATAACCTGTGCGCTGTCCAACGTAGGTTTTACGACGGACGCAACCAATACGGAAGGACCGCCTGCCATCGCGCTGGCACGGTTGACGAGGTCTACCGCATAGTTAGACGTCGCAATCGCATTAGGGTGAGGATTGAATACTACGCCGTTTCCCGCGGCGATCATACCTATACTGTTACAAATAACCGTTTCCGAAGGGTTGGTGCTGGGGGTGATGCTGCCTACGACGCCGAACGGAGCCATTTCCGTCAAAGTCAAACCGTGATCGCCCGTCTTTGCCTGCGCGACGATATCCGCCGTACCGGGAGTTTTGTCCGCCACGAGGATATGTTTCGCCGTCTTGTGCGCCACTCTGCCCATCTTGGTTTCCGCAACGCCGAGATTTGCCATAATCGAAGCTTCTTTTCGGCAAAGCTCTCTGATGGCGAAAATGATTTTTTCACGCTCTTCCAAGCTCATCGCGCGAACAGCCTTATACCCTGCCGTAGCCGCGTCGATGGCGTCGTTCATGTCGGCATAGATACCGATCAATCTGCGACCGTTGTATTGCGTGGAATCCCAACCGCTCTTGGAAACGGGCGCACCGTTGAGGTTTTTGATCACAGCCGCAACCACTTCCTCAATCTGTGCGTCAGTCCAATTTATAGCCATTTTCTTTTCTCCTTTTGCTTCCGTCGAAAATTATTTACCGAGTGCGGCAAGAACTTTCTTCGTGATCGCTTCGACGAGTTCCGCATTTGCGCAATTACAAGGTTCGTCGTCGTATTCGATGCCGGGGTGACGTCCGGGAAGGTTCATCTTCTTTCTCAAATCCATAAGTTTTGCAAGTTGATCGCGAGAAATTTCGTGTACAGCACCGAGATCCATCGCGTGCTTGCAGATGACTGCGTTGAATTCTACTTCTTCCATAACGAAGAACGCCTTGGTAAGGTTGCAACCGACCGTCAAAGCACCGTGGTTACGGAGCAAGAACGCATCGTGGTCTTGAATGTACGGATCGAGCGAATCGGGAATTTCCATCGTGGAAGGCGTACCGTAATCGCAGGTAGGCACTGCACCGATCGTCAAAACCGCTTCGGGAAGAACGTACTGGTCAAGGTCGATGTCCGCAACCGTGAACGCCGTTGCAACGGGGGGATGTGCGTGAACGACCGCATTTACGTCGGGACGTTCTCTGTACACTCTCATATGCATCTTGATTTCGGACGAAGGATTGAGTTTCCCTTCGAGTTTTTTACCGTCTTTGTCTACTTTAATAATCATATCGGGGGTCAAAGAAGCCTTGGACACGCCCGTAGGGGTGCAATAGTATTCGTTATCGCTGATCTTAACGGAAATGTTACCGTCGTTTGCGGCAACGAAGCCTTTCTGCCAAAGTTTCAAACCTACTTCGCAAATTTCCTTCTTAATTTCAAAAGGTGATTTCATAATATTTCTCCTATTTTTATATTATTTTTTATTTCGTCAAATTTTTCGTGTCGAGCGCAATCATATATTCCTCGTCGGTGGGAATTACGTACGTCTTGACTTTCGCGCCCTTTGCCGTGATGTCGACAATCTCGCCGCGCGGCGAATTTCTGTTGATTTCTTTGTCGATTTCGATGCCGAGATAGCTCATATTCTCGCAAACGTCCTCGCGCAACGCTCTGTCGTTTTCGCCGATGCCCGCCGTAAATACCAATGCGTCCGCGCCATTCATCTCCGCTACGTAAGAACCGATGATTTTCTTGATGTTATGCACGAGAATATCGAGGGCGAGCTGTGCGCGTTTGTCGCCTTTTTCCGCCGCCGCGCAAATATCTCTGCAATCGCTGGAAATACCGGAAATACCGAGCAAACCGGACTTCTTGTTCAGGACGTTGTCCGTCTCTTCCGCGCTCCAACCTTTCACTTTTTGCATATACGTCACGACCGTGGGATCGATCGAACCGCTTCTCGTGCCCATAGGCACGCCGTCCTGCGGCGTAAAGCCCATGGACGTATCCACTGCCTTTCCGTTCACCGTCGCCGTGATCGAAGAACCGTTGCCGAGGTGGCAAGTGATGATTTTCGCGTCTTTATTACCGAGCAATTTTGCCGCCTGTCCCGCAACGTATCTGTGCGACGTACCGTGGAATCCGTAACGTCTGATCTGATATTCTTCGTACAATTCATAAGGCACGGGATAGATATACGCCTCTTCCTTCATCGTCGAATAATACGAAGTATCGAATACGCCGACGTGATTTATATCGGGCATTACCTCTTTACAAGCCTTCAAGCCGCTGATTGCCGGAGGACCGTGCAAAGGATTCAAACCGACGATGCTTTCGAGATATTCCAATTCCTGATCGCCGAGTACGGTAGAAGTCTTTAACTTTTCGCCGCCGTGCGCAAATCTGTGTCCGACCGCCGAAATTTCCTCTACGTCCGCAATAACGCCTTTTTCCTTATCCGTCAACAACGACAACACGCATTCGATCGCCGCCTTGTGGTCGGGAAAATCCACGTTCGCCTGATAGTTGTCTTTTCCGGGACGCTTGTGGGTGATTACCCCGTCTATCCCGATTCTTTCGCAAAGTCCCTTCGCCAAAACCTCTTCCTTGTCCATATCGAACAGCTGGTATTTCAGCGAAGAACTTCCTGCGTTTACCACGAGAATTTTCATTTTTGCTCCTTTTCTTCCTATACGTTACTTTCTGTTTGCGATGACTTCCGTTTCGAATTTCTCCACTTCGTCCCACCAGTCTTCTTTCAGACCTTGACGACGGAGATATTCGTCCCAAACGTCGCAGAAAGGCAAGAATTTCACTCTTTCGTGCATATAGAACACTTTCGTGAAGTTTCCTTCGTCCTGCAACTTCTTCATTTCCGCATACGGTTGCAAAATCGCGTTCAACAAAGCTTTCTGCATCGAACGAACGCCCGTTACCCATGCGCAAAGACGGTTGATGCTCGCGTCGAAGTAGTCGAGCGCGACGATTACCTTATCGTCTGCGTCGTTGCGAATGATTTCCTTGGACAGTTCTTTCAATTCGTCGTCCACGACGATAACGTGGTCGCTGTCCCATCTGACGGGACGAGAAACGTGCAACTGTACTTTGTCGTAAAAGGCGAGCATTGCGGGAATCTTGTCGGAAACGACTTCCGTCGGATGATAGTGCCCCGTATCGAGTAAACAGCAAATGCCGCGCGAAGCCGCATAATTCTGATAGAATTCGTTGCTGCCCACCGTATAGCTCTCCACACCGATACCGAATACCTTGCTCTCTACGGCAGGAATAACCCATTCCTTGTCATAGCCTTCCAGCACTTCGTCCAAGGACTTCTTCAAACGAAGACGAGGTCCTAAACGATCTGCGGGAATATCCTTATATCCGTCGGGCACCCAAAGGTTAATACAGCAAGGGCTACCCATTGCTTTACCGATTTCCGCGGCGATTTTCATACATGCTTTCCCGTGATTCACCCAGAATTTTCTGGTTTCTTCGTCGGGCGAGGACAGCGACAAGCCGTCCTTCATCTTCGGATGAGAGAACCACGTCGGGTTGAAATCAACCCCCTCCAAACCGTTTTCTTTCGCCCATTTTACCCAAGGTTCGAAATGCTTATATTCGTAAGCGTCACGGTCTACCTTGCCTTTATCCTCGCCGAGAATCGCATAACAAGCGTGTACGTTTACACGTTTTTTTCCGGGCATAAGCTTAAACGCTCTCGTAAGGTCTGCGAACAATTCTTCGGGATTTCTCGCTCTGCCTGGATAGTTACCCGTCGTCTGAATACCGCCCGAAAGCGAATCGCTGCCGTCGAAACCGATAACGTCGTCACCCTGCCAACAATGCACGCTGACCGCAAGTTTGGAAAGTCTTTCCATTGCCGCTTCGGTATCTACGCCGAATTCCGCGTAGATCTTTTTTGCTTCTTCGTATCTGGACATAAAAATATCTCCTATATCTATATATTATTTATTTTTTACAATTTCACGGAACAGTTTAATCCATTCCTCCGCGATAAGTCGCGCGCCCGCGGGTGCGGGATGCACGCCGTCGTACAAATAATTCGCCGTGCCGTGTTTTTCCGCGACTTCGTCGAATCGAACCTGCAAAGGCAAGAAATATACATCGTATTCCGCCGTCAATTTCTTGACGACTTTCGCATATTCCTTCACTTCGAGAAAACGCTCCCAACGACCTTCGCCTTCCGTGGCTTTACCCTTTAACACAAACGGCTCGCAAAGGATAATCTTCATTTCGGGGAAACGAGCCCGAGTTTCTTCGATAATCGCGCGATAAACGCGTTCGTAGCGGTCGATTTCCACGCCGCTAGTCCAATCGATCCCGTGCCAAACGTCGTTTACGCCGATCAAAATACTCAACACGTCCGGTTTCAAATTCCATACGTCCTGCTTTATGCGGGCATACAAATCCACCGTTTTGTTACCGCTGATACCGCGATTGACGAATTCGTAAGCGTTCGGATCCGTATACCCCAACTCCCCTGCGATAAAATTCGGATATCCGACGCCCATACGGAATGCCGGATCGGTATCCTCGCGCTGACGTCCCATATCGGTGATGGAATCCCCGAAAAACAATACTTTCATGTTCGTTTCTTCCTTATTGAATCTATTAAAGTTCTTCGATATCGAAAGAGTTTTTAATAATCTTTCTGCCTTCTTTTACGTCTGCGATATCTCCGCAACCGACCATCTGCATCATCAAGTTACCGATCGCCGTGCCCTCCGCAGGACCTGTAATAATCTTCTTTCCCGTATACTTCGCCGTCAGCTCGTTCAAGAACCCGTTCTTGCTGCCGCCGCCGATAATGTTGAGCGTATCGTACGTTTCGCCCGTAACGTTTTCGAGCGCCTTCAACGCAACGTCGTAATATCGCGCCAAATTGTCGTAAATCACAAACGCCGTTTCGCCGATCGTCAATTCCTTGCCGACTGCCGAGTAAATCTCTTTCGTCATGTTTTCGGGGGCTAAAAATCTTTGATCGTTCACGTCTATTCTGTAATCGACGGGGTTCGCTTTCGCAAGTTCCACCAGCTCCGCAAAGCTGTATTTATCGTCGATTTCGTGACGTACCTGCTGAATCATCCACAAGCCCATGATATTGATTTGCAAACGGACTTGACGACGAATGCTCCCCTCGTTTGAATATCCGGCATCCAACGCGCTCTTGGAAGTTTGCGCCTTATTCTGCTCTACGCCGAGCAACGACCACGTACCGCTGGAAATATAAGGGGTCTGCGCCTCTAAGGGAGCCGCCAAAACCGCACTTGCGGTGTCGTGCGTCGCAGGAAGTACGACCTTCGCCTTGTAACCGACGATTGCCGCCACTTCGTCGGAAAATTCCCCGACGACCGTTCCGGGTTCGGCAAGTTCGCCGAACAGCTCTTTCTTATAACCGAGCTTTTCCAAAATTTTTTCGTCCCACGTATGCGTTTCCGCATTGACCATACCCGTCGTCGTCGCATTGCAATATTCTTGTTTTTTCACGCCCGTCAAACGGAAGTGGAAATAATCGGGCAACATCAAAAAGGATTTCGCTTTCGCCATTCTGCCCGTCTTTACGTCGTCGAGCAACTGATAAATCGTGTTGAACGAAGCGAACGCGATGCCCGTCTTTGCAAACAACCGCTCGAATTCGATCGTTTTATGCACTTCGGGAATGGTGGCTTCCGTTCTGGAATCTCTATAACAATAAATGCCGCCGATCGCCTCGTCGTTTTCGTCGAGAAGCGCATAATCCACGCCCCACGTATCGATACCGACCGAATAAGGCGTTTTACCGAGTTCTTTCGCTTTTTTCAAACCGTTGAGAATTTCGGTAAACAAACGCTCGTGCGTCCACATTAAATGTTTTTCCCCGTCGCAACCCGTCAGCGTTTCCGGTCCGTTTTGAAAACGATAAATTTCTTCCGTGATCATTTTCCCGTTTTCCAAATGCGCCACGATATGCCGTCCCGAAGACGCGCCGATGTCTATTGCAAGATAATATCTCATACGATACTCCTTTCGTCGTTTTTTGTTCGTCGATACGCTTTCATGCGTATCCGTCGGCAGATACCAACAATCCGCCTATTCTTTTTCATACTCTATTATAGCATATATTTTTTAACTTGTCTATATATGTTCGAAATATTGACAAAAAAAATTTTTTATGGTATAATACGAGCACAAACGAACAAAAGTGCGCAAGCAACCGTATCCGTTTGCGCAAAAAAGGAGCATTATGTCACTGACCGAACGTCAAAACGAAATTTTGAGGACGTTAAAAGAAAACAAATCCGCCGTGGTATCCGAACTCGCGCAAAAATTATACGTAAGCGAAGCCACCATTCGACGGGATCTTGCGGAAATGAAAAGCATGGGACTTATCGAACGCAGCCACGGCGGCGCGCTTCTTCCCGAAAACGCGGAAGAAATTTCCATTTTCTTCCGTATGGAAAAAAACGCCGACGAAAAGGAACGCGCGGCAACCAAGGCACTTCCGCATATTCCGCCTTTCAAGACCGTGTTTATCGACAGTTCTTCCACCGCGCTCGCCTTGGCGGAGCGCATCGACCTGAACTATAAAACCGTCGTCACGAACAACCTGCAAACGGCGATACAACTGTCGAAAAAGCCCAATATCAATTTAATTTTGCTGGGCGGAAACGTGCATTTCAACACCAACTCCACCACGGGCAGTTGGACGGCGAAGCAGTTGGAGGATTTCGCGTTCGATCTGCTGATTTCCTCCTGCGCCGCCGTCATCGGCGACAGCGTATTCGAGCGTTCGCTCGACCAAAAAGAGATTAAACGCGCGGCGTTCCAACGCTGTAAAAAGCGTATTTTGGTCATCGACCATACCAAATTTTCCGCACACGGCACGTACAGACTCTGCCCGTTGAGCGATTACGATTTCGTGGCAACGGACGTGCCGCCGCCCGAAGAATCCGCCTCGGCGAACGTGAAATGGATTTATTGACGAAATTTTCGCATTTCGCTTGCTTTCTCGAAAAAAATGTATTATACTATATCGCGAGGTTAAAAAACTATGATTCAAGATTTACACGCGCATACTTATTATTCCTTCTGCTCCCACGATAAACCCGAAAAACTGATTGAAACGGCAATCGCCAACGGGATTCAACAGCTCGGCATTTGCGACCACAATTACGGGGTGGGTTGCGCACGCGTCGATTTATGCTGGGGCAAAGGCATGCAACCGAACGCCGACTACGGCGAAACGCTCGTTCGATACTACGACCACATGAATCTGTTGCGCGATAAATACAAAAACAAAATCAAAATGCTCTGCGGCATCGAAATCGCAACGCTGAAAGGCGAAAACAGCTACACCCTGCCCGACGGCGCGGACGTATCTTTCTTCGATTACGCGATGGTCGAGAGCCTCGATTCCCCGCAATCGATCCTGAACGGCGACATCTTCTCCTATGCGAAACGCCTGAATTGTCCGACGGGAATCGCACATACCGATTTATTCCGTTTTACGGAATCGATCGGCGAAGACCCTTATCGCTATTTTCGACGCTTGGCGGAAGCCGGTATTTTCTGGGAACTGAACGTAAATTACGACAGTATCCACAACTTCCGCAACCACGAATACGTCAACGAATTTTTCCGCAACAAAACCCAACAGGACGTCGTGAAAAAATCGGGCGTCAAGCTGTCCGTCGGTTTCGACAGCCATAATGCGACGGAATACAAAGCGCAACGCGTGAAAACCGCCTGCAAACTCGTCAAAGATCTGGGCATACACCTCGTTTTCGAAAACAGATAACGCACGTATTTCCCCGTTCGCGATAAAAAAAACATAAAAAAATCGGGACTTCCGCACTTTGCGAAAGTCCCTTTTCTTTTTCGTACGTATTCGAATTATTTTCCCGACAACCGCTCCCGCGATTGAATTTTCGACGTAAGTTTTTGCGCCGCCACAAAAAGCGCATCCCTGTTTTCGCGCGTATTCTCTTGCAAACACTTTTCCGTCTGTATCGACAATTCGTCGATCGCCCGTCCGATCTCCGTTTCCGCCGCAATCGCTTTTTTATCGGCGCATTCCCCGAAGCTCAGCGATTTCAACGCCTCCGCCGCCGCTCTTGCCATAACGGCGCTCGGCTCCAATTCTTCCAAATTCGCTTTCTCGAACGACACGCACACGCCGACCAAATTGAAATACGGTTCTCTGCCGAAATACACCGCCTCCGACACGCGGCGACGCTTTTTCTTAACGCCGCGCACGATCAATGCGATCAACGACAAAACGAACGCCGCAAACAACGCGTATTGCAAAACGATCAAAGCAATCGTATGATCCTTTCCGCCGACGAACGAATACTCCGGATGTACCGTCGCCGCGTCTGCGATAAGCGCGTCCACGTCCGCCGTCAGCCACTCCGCCACCGTTACGGACGTCCCGTACCAACGCGGCGTCAACCCCGCGTAAAACCACACGAGCAATACCGCGGTCAAAACGGGCAACACGCAACAAACCAGCGTTTTCACCCTCGATTTCGTCCATTTTTTATCTTTTTCGGGAATGCCGATCGGCATCTCGTCGTCTTTCATCGAAACCGCCTGCGGAACTTCCGTTTCCGCTTTTACCTCGACGGACGATTCCGCCGCTACGGGCAATTCCATAATCACGTCTTTGGGCGTGTTCTCGTCCAATTCTTCCAACGGCGTATCCGAATACGCCTGCGTCAACGTCTTTTCCACAGTCTCCAAAGCCGCCGAAAACGCCTCGACGGTGTTGTAACGCTCTTCTCGGGGCGTCACCGCTTTCCGAATCACTTCGCCGAGTTTGTTTTCCGCACCGAGCGGCAACGGCGGAATCGCGCCGTGCAAACGCCGTTCGAACGCGCCTATTTCGTCTGTTTCCGTATACGGCAACGGATAACTCGGCACCAGCGGACTACGGGAACGGTTCAGCAACCGATAACACAGCATACCCAAGGCGTATACGTCCACGCTGCAATCCAACCCCTTACCCAAATACCATTCGGGCGCGATATCTCTGTACCCCGACTTTTCCGAACGCTCCGACGGATCCGCTTGTAAACAATTCATCGCGTCGAAACCGCTCAGCTTAAAACAGCCGTCCTCCGTCACGTACACGTTTTGTTCGCAAACGCAACCGTGAATCCGTTTCTCGCCGTGCAAAACTTTCAAATCCGCGGCAACC
Source organism: uncultured Clostridia bacterium (assembly GCA_964515795.1). Taxonomy (GTDB): domain Bacteria; phylum Bacillota; class Clostridia; order Christensenellales; family Borkfalkiaceae; genus Scatosoma. The sequence continues at coordinate 11,770 of CAZEVL010000024.1, forward strand.
GCTTTCGTCACGGCAATCGCGTCGCGCACGGTAAGGACGTTCTTCGCCGCATATTCCGAAAACGGCGTTGCGTTTTCCGTCACGACGAATAATCGATACCGATCCCCGTCTTTCACGAACTTATGTCCGCAATATTGCAACAGCTGCCCCTTTGCCTCGCTCGACAAAGCCTTGACTTCCGCAATCTCCTTGTCGATATCCTTCGCCGCCTTCGCCGCAAACGCGCCGAGCTTGACGGACTTACCGCCGTCCGCGTTTTGCAATTCCTCGTATGCGCCCTCTGTCGGCACGGGGATCCGCCGCGCCAGCTTCATGTCCGCGCCGTTCTCCTTCGATACTCTGTATAAAGAACCGTAAACGTCGGAACGAATCTCCTCGTCCACGGTATATCCCATAATTTTATCTATTGTCATCTACGATGAGTCCTTTTTTTCGAATTTCGTCTATCCGAACAAGCGCGTAGTTTACAGCGGTAAACAATACATAACGCACTTATACGGATAAACTTTACTACATTTTCATAAAAATGTCAAGCATTATTCAATCGTTTATCGACATACGTTTCTACTTTCTGCCCTTTTTCCCTGCCGGAGCCTTTCGCAAACAAAAGGAATGAGTCCCGTCAAAGACGGAACCCATTCGATATCGTAATGAAATTTTTAAGACAAACTGATTTCGCCGTCCGTGCAAACGATCTTGCAATCTTCGGGAACTTGACCGTGCCAATCCTCACCCAACGTGATTTTTTCCCATTCCGCTTTCGTACCTTTGAAAGTAATCGTTTTCAACGCCGTACAGATTTCGAATGCACACGCACCGATACTCGTCACCGTCTTGGGAATCGTAACGCTCGTCAATGCCGTACACATATAGAACAAATCCCCGTCGATACTCGTTATGCCGGCAGGAAGCTCCACGCTCGTTAATGCGGTACACTGCCAGAACGCAGCGCATCCGATAGTCGTCACGTTGTCGGGAATGGCGATACTCGTCAAGGAACTGCAACAGACAAAGGCACTACCGCCGATAGTCGTCACTCCTTTACCGATCGTCACGCTCGCCAATGCCGCACAGTTTTCGAATGCTTGATCCCCGATACTCGTCACACTGTCGGGAATGACAACACTCGTCAACACACTACACTCTCTGAATGCAGAGCTACCGATACTCGTCACACTGTCGGGAATGACAACGCTCGTCAATGCCTTACAGTCTCGAAACGCATCATTTTTGATTTCCGTTACGGGTTTGTCTTCATACTTGGACGGAATGATGATATCCGTATCCGTGCAAGTGCCGATACCGCTGACACTGTACGTACCGTCGTAGTTTTCATCAAACTCCAATCCTTGGCTTGCGTTTTCGTCTTCGTCCACATCGCCGCCGTTGCCCGTGTCTTCGCCTACGTTGCCGTCCGTGCAAGTAATCGTTACGCCGTCGGGAATCGCGTCATCTTTGATCGTAATCGCGCCCCATTCCGCTTTCGTACCGTTGAACGTAATCTCCGTCAACGACGTACAGCCATAGAACGCCTGAGTTTCAATCGTCGTCACACCTTTACCGATTGTCACGCTCGTCAATGCCGTACATTTTTCGAATGCCGACACACCAATACTCGTAACGCCATCGGAAATCGTTACGCTCGTCAATGCCGTACCTTCAAATGAACATAGAGAAATACGCATTACACCCTCAGGAATAGTAATACTTGTTATTGCGGTGTGATAAAACGCATAGGAAGCTATTGTTGCCAAATTTTTAGAGAGCACTATTTCCGCTAAGTTCGTACAATCGTAAAACGCTGACATGCCTATATGAACCACGCTGTCGGGAATGGTTACGCTCCTCAACGACGTACAGTCCTTGAACGCCCAATCTTTAATTTCCGCTACAGGTAAACCATTGTAAGTGGACGGAATGATGATATCCGTATCCGTGCAAGTGCCGATCGACACGTAATAGTACGCTTCATTTTCGGACAACTCGAACTTCAAGCCTTGGCTTGCGTTTTCGTTGTCGCCCGTGTCGCCGCCGTTGTCGGTGTTGCCACCGTTTTCGGTATTACCGCCGTTGTCGCCCGTATCACCGCCGATCGTGCCGTTCGTTATATCGCCGTCCGTACAGGAAATCGTTACGTCGCTCGAAAGCGCGTCAACTTCGATCGTAATCGCGTTCCATTGCGCTTTCGTGCCGTTGAAGGTAATTTTAGTCAAAGCAGGACAATCGTAAAACGCAAAGTAACCGATACTTGTAACGCTGTCGGGAATGACAATACTCGTTAAAGTCGTATTAGCCCAAAACGCACTCTCGGCGATTGCCGTCACGGGTTTGCCGTTATAAGTAGGTTGAATCACGATATCCGTATCCGTACATTCGCCTATGTCGGTGAGCGCGTACGTTCCGTCGTCGTTTGCCGTAAACGTCAAGCCTTGCGAATATTTGAACGTTGCCGAAGTGGTGTCCACGATCTTTTCTTCGGGAACGGTCAGCGTGAACGTACCGTCCTCGTTTTTCGTGAGATAGGAAACGGAGTCGGTAAGCTTATAGTCGTCGTCGGGGGTGACGGTAACCGACGTGCCTGTCTTGAATAAGCCGTCGTTGAATCCGTCCTCGAAATGCGCGTTTTTCACGCTGACGTATGTAAAATCGTCCGTGGCGAGGGTATCCGTTTTATAATCGAGATAGGTTTGCGCAGCCGCCCCGTAGGAAAGCATGGCGTTCAACAACGATTTCAAATTTTCGTCCGTCGTGGGCGTTGCATCCGTTTTGCCTAATTTGTTATAGGCGTATTCCAAAACGCTGTATTTTTTTACGTCGCTATAATAATATACGCCGTCGCGTTGTACGTACGCGCTCGCGTAGACGACGTCCGTCATCTGTTTCGCGGCGAGTTTCGTATACTTAAAGGCGTCGAACGTTTCGTTGTCGATATCCACCTTTTGCGACGAAGTCAAAACGGTGTCCGCCGTGCCGTAAACGTAAGAGGTCTGCGGCGCATTCCAAACGAGCAAGCCCGTTTTATCCGTGCTTTCCGTATCTTGGAAATCCACGGCGTAAAGGATATAAACGTTCTCTTTCAGCTGCAACGTTTCCGCAACGATGGAGCAGGTCGGCGCAGTCGTTTCTTCCGCCGACGCATAGGAATATGCGCAAATTCCCGCCCCCGAGAGCAAGCATGCGGAGAAGGTAATCGTAGAAAATGCTAATAAACGTGTCTTTTTCATGGCTTTTCGCTCCTATTTAATAAAACAAATCTTCGTTGTCCGACCAGCCTTTGGTAAAGGCTTGGCGTTCCTTATCCCATTCAAGGAAGTCGGAATCGGACGTGCGAACGATGTCCGTTTCGGGAAAGAGTTCCACCGTCAACAGCGGCGGAGAGTAGAGTTTTTTGTCTTGCATAAGTTCCTCCGAGGGTAAAAATCGCCGAAACGCGCAAAGGAGCGATTGTATCGCAAAGCGCAGGCGTGCATGCGTATTGAAAAATGCATATAGCTATATGTATCAGTCGATTCTATAATACATTCTGCAATACGCTTTTCCAGTATTATAGCATACCTCTTTTGCGCCTGTCAAGTGAAAAGAATAGCGAATTTTGTAAATTTTTTTATAACCTCGGCTCCCTCTGACGAAGAACAAGCAAGACTTTGGCTCCCTCTGACAACCTCGGCTCCCTCTGACGAGGGAGCTGTCACGAAGTGACTGAGGGAGAGAAAAAAAGACATACTTTAAGGGAAAATCAAACAATCTATCTCTCCTTCCGTCTTTTTGCCTTGCAAAAATCCACCTCCCTCGTCAGAGGGAGGCAAGGACACGGCGCATTCTCGGCTCCCTTGCGTAAAGGGAGCTGTCTGCTTGCAGACTGAGGGATTGATTGTCGGACTTCGTAAAAACACATTTTTTTCAATCCTCCCGACGCACTTCGTGCGCCACCCTCCTTTGCACAAGGAGGGCTTCTCGGCGCGCTTGTGCAAAGTTCAAAGCACGATACAAAAAAAGCCGTCCGCGTATTTGCGAACGACTTTCGTTTTTATTTCATAAACGCCTTGAATGCCAAATAATTTTCATACAAGTCCGCCTTGGAAATTACTTCGTAGGGCGAATGCATAGAAATTACGGGCACGCCGATATCGACGGTGTCGATGTTCATTTTCGAGATATACTTCGCAACCGTGCCGCCGCCGCCGACGTCCACTCTGCCCATTTCTCCCGTCTGCCAAATCACGCCGTTGTCCGCAAACAACTTGCGAAGGTAACCGACGTATTCCGCGTCTGCGTCGTTAGAACCGCTCTTACCTCTCGAACCCGTGAATTTCGTAATTCCCGCGCCGTGGGAAAGGTATGCAGAGTTCAACTTCTCGCAAACTTCGGGATAATTAGGATCGTAACCTGCGTTTACGTCCGCGGAAAGGCACATCGAATGCGCGCGAACCGCCGCGGAAGTCGTACCGAACGACGTTGCGATCGCGTCGATCAAATCGGTAAAGAGCGCGCACTGCATACCCGTCGTACCCTCGCTGCCGATTTCTTCCTTGTCCGCCAAAATGACCATAACCGTGCGATCGTCCGTTTCCGTATCGAACAACGCGGTGTATGCGGGATAGGAGCAGACTCTGTCGTCGTGACCGTACGCCCCGATAAGCGCTCTGTCAAAGCCGACGTCTTTCGCCTTGAACGCAGGCACGAGGGAGAGTTCCGCACTGAGGAAGTCCTCTTCGCAAATCCCGTACTTGTCCTTCAAAATTCTCAAAAGATTTTCCTTGACGGTCTTGTTCTTGTCGTCTTTCGCCGCCGCGTAAGGCACGTTGCCGAACCAGATGTTCAAATCTTCGCCGCCGATTGCTTCGCCGAGAGGTTTCACGCTCTGTTTCGCAGCCAAGTGCGGAAGCAAATCGCTGATATAGAATACGGGGTCGTTATCGTCCTCGCCGATTTTGATTTCGAGCTTTTCGCCGTTTGCGAGCATAACCGCACCGTGCAAAGCAAGAGGAATCGCCGCCCATTGATATTTACGAAGTCCGCCGTAATAATGCGTTTTTCCGAACGCTACGCCGTCCGATTCATACAAAGGCACTTGTTTCAAATCGATTCTGGGGCTGTCGATATGGGAAGCGACGATACGGATACCTTCCTTCGCCACGTCCGCCGTACCTACCTTGATGAGATACATATTTTTACCGCGATTGTTGTAGTATACTTTGTCGCCCGCTTGAAGCTTCATACCGAATTCGAAAGGCTTGTAACCCTTTGCTTTCGCAGCCGCTTCCACGTACGCGCAAGCTTCGCGTTCCGTTTTACCCTCGTCGATGAAAGTTTTGTAACCTTCGGCATAATCGAAGATATCTTTCATCAGTTTCTCGTCCGCAACTTCGTATACGTTCGTTCTTTTGTATGCAAGTTCACTCATAATCTATTTCTCCTGTTTTTATTTTTATTTTAATGTAAGAAGCCTTTGATAATCTGTTCTTCCGCTTCTTTTTCGCTAAGCCCCAACGTCATAAGCTTAATCAGCTGTTCGCCGGCGATTTTCCCGATTGCAGCCTCGTGAATAAGCTCCGCGTCGATGTCGTTTGCCGACAGACAAGGTGCGGCTGTCACCGAAGCCCCGTCCATGATGATGGCGTCGCATTCGGTATGCCCGTAACAAGGTGCGTTGCCGTTCATCGTAGACACGAAATGCTGTTTAGAGCGTCCCGCGGCAACCGAACGGGACATAACGTCCGCACGACAACCCTCGCCGTTCATTTCCACGATAAAATCGGTATTCGCGACTTGTTCGCCGTGGGTATAAAGTTTTTCTTTGACGATAAATTCGGAGCCTGCTTTCATGTCCGCTTTCGTGATACGCTCGGTAGAATCGATCCCTTTGATTTGCGTAGTTTCCATTTCCATACGCGCGCTTTCTTCGAGGTGTACGATCGTTTGGGGATTCATGATATTTTTACCGTTTCCGTCGCCCTCGCCGTAATGCTTTTCCACGTATTTGACTTTCGCGTTTTTCCCGACGTAGAAAGTATGCACGCCGTCGTGACGGGAAGTCATGTCCACGCCGCCGCAATTATGAATACCGCAGCCCGCGACGATTACGACGTCCGCATCCTCGCCGATGTAAAAATCGTTATACACAACCTCCTGCAAGCCCGCTTTGCTGATTATTACGGGAATATGCATACTCTCGTTTTTCGTACCGGGCTTAATATAAATATCGATACCGGATTTCCCGTCCGTCTTACCGACGATGTCGATGTTCGCCGTCGTGTTTCTACCCAGCGATTCCCCGTTGCCGCGAATATTATACGCCCCTTCGGGTACGCCGTGCAGATCGGCGATTTGCAACAATAAATCTTTCTCTATCGCGTCCATATCGCCCTCCTCACAATTTTTCCGTCAGGCGTTTGCAGGAATCCGCCGCCAACAGTTTCGGCAGAACGTCCTTTTTATCCCCGACGTTGGAAATTTCGCCGTTCGCAATCACGACAATCTTATCAGCAATATTCAAAATGCGCTCCTGATGGGAAATGATTAAAATGTTCCCTTGCGTCTTTTCGTGCATATTTTCGAATACTTTGATCAAATTACCGAAGCTCCAAAGATCGATTCCCGCCTCCGGTTCGTCAAAGACGGAAAGCTTTGTCGAGCGTGCCAAAATGGTCGCTATCTCGATGCGCTTCAATTCCCCTCCGGAAAGCGAAGCGTTGACTTCCCTGTCGATATAATCCCGCGCGCACATACCGACCTCCGACAAATACGCGCATGCGTCCGTCACCTTCAAAGTCTTACCTGCGGCAATATTGATCAAATCGCGTACGGTCAAGCCCTTAAACCGAACGGGTTGCTGAAACGCGTACGAAACGCCGAGCTTCGCACGTTCGGTAATCGACGTATCGGTAATGTCCTCGCCGTCGAGATAAATTCGTCCTTCCGTCGGACGCACAATCCCTGCGATCACCTTTGCGAGCGTGGATTTACCGCCGCCGTTCGGACCGGTAAACGCGACGAATCTTTCGTCTAAGCTCAAATTGATATTTTTCAAAATCTGTTTTTCGCCAAGCTCGTCTTTCACTCGATAGCCGACGTTTTTGAGTTCTAACATATTCTCCTCTTTCGGATTTTTCTTTTGTAATTATTTATACCGCTTTTTTCCGCTCTCTAAACGATATATTGTTTAATTTTTACGCAATTAGATCGGCATTCCCTAAAAAATTTCCATCAGAATACCGTGCTCCTTCAACCAATTTCTGCGACGCTTCCAATCGGGTACGTATTTTTCGACTTCCGTCCAAAACGCCGCGGAATGATTTTTGTGTTTCACGTGCGCCAATTCATGCACCGCCACGTATTCGATCACCTCTTTCGGCGCATAGAGCAACCGAAACGTATAACGCACGGCATTGTCGTACGTGCAGGACCCCCAGCGACTCTTCGCGCTACCGACGGAAACCGAGCGATACGTCACGCCCATTTCTTTCGCCGCACGCTCCGTCACCTCCGTCAGAATCTGCCTCGCGTTCTCTTTCAACCATTTTACAAGCCTTTTCCGTGCGTTTTCACGCGGAACGTAGACGATTCTTCCGCACAAGCGGATACGACGCTCGTCCGTCAAACGAAGCACGTGTTCCTCGCCGAGCAACAAAAACGCGTATCCGTCCAAATTTTCGGGCGGTAAACGCATACCTGCCCTCTGTATTTGCGTTTTTTTCTCCGAAATCCAACGTTCTTTTCGTTGTAAAAAAGTAAAAATCCGTTCCTCGTCAAAACCATAAGGCGCACGCACGATCAATCGACCGAAACGGTCCACCGTAATCGACAGCGTTCTTCGACGGGAACGGATAATTTCATCGGGTTGTATCATCGCGCTTACGCTTCGTAGCCTCTCGGATTGTTGCTCTGCCACTTCCATTGAGAAGCGCACATTTCCTCGATACCGAACTTAGCTTCCCAGCCAAGTTCCTTCTTTGCCTTATCTGGTGCGGCGTAACAAGTCGCGATATCTCCGGGACGGCGTTCGCAAACCTTATACGGAAGCGTTTTTCCGCACGCCTTCTCGAACGCATGAATCATATCGAGCACGCTGTACCCGTGTCCCGTACCGAGGTTGTAGATATTCACGCCGGCATCGTTGCAACGCTCGATTGCCGCGATATGTCCCAACGCCAAATCCACCACGTGGATATAATCGCGCACGCCCGTTCCGTCGGGGGTATCGTAATCGTCCCCGAACACGTTGATACACGCAAGCTTACCGCTGGCAACCTGTGCCACGTACGGCATCAGGTTGTTGGGAATACCTTTCGGATCTTCGCCGATCAAGCCGCTTTCATGTGCGCCGACCGGATTGAAATAACGAAGCAAAATGATATTCCAAGCGTTATCCGCTTTGTACAAATCCTGCATGATCATTTCCATCATCAATTTTGTCGACCCGTAAGGGTTGGTCGTGGAAAGGCGACAAGTTTCGTCCAAAGGCAAACGCTCGGGATTGCCGTAAACGGTCGCCGACGAGGAGAAAATAATCTTCTTCACATTGCATTTGTCCATGACCTTCAACAATTCCACCGTACCGCTGATGTTGTTTTCATAATATTTCAACGGAAGTTTACAGCTTTCTCCGACGGCTTTGAACGCCGCGAAATGAATAACCGCATCGATTGTATGCGCACGGAAAATTTCTTCCATTTTTGCGCCGTCACGGATATCCGCTTCGTAAAACGTAACTTCTTTTCCCGTGATTTTCTGTACGCGTCGAATGCTTTCATAGGACGAATTGCTGAAATTGTCCACGACAATCACGTTGTAATTTTTGTTCAATAATTCCAGAACCGTATGCGATCCGATATATCCGCAACCGCCCGTAACCAAAATCGTTTTCATATTTCACCTCTCTATATTCTTACGCAAATAGTATACCGCTTCGCTTGCCGAATCGCAAGCGTAATTCTTTCTCGAATACGAAAAATTCTTTCGCTTTTTGCGAAAAATTTCTTCTTTTTTCGCCGCTTATTCTTTCTCTTCGTTGTTTTCCGCAACTTCCGCGCGTTTCGCGAGTACTTTCAAGATTTTCTGCTTCGTCGCTTTTACCACCTTAATCCGCATGTCGCCGATGGTAATCATTTCCCCGATTGCGGGGATTCTGCCGAATTTTTCCGTAACCCAGCCGCCGACGGTGTTGGATTCGCATTCTTCGTCCTCTTCCTTTTCAAAGAGTGCGAAAAATTCCTCCAATTCGCATTTACCGTCTACCCAGAATTCGTCCTCGGCGATCTTACCGCAAAGCACTTCTTCTTCGTCGTGTTCGTCCCAAATCTCCCCGACGAGTTCTTCCAAAATATCTTCAAGCGTCACGATACCTACCAATCCGCCGTATTCGTC
>CAZEVL010000025.1:0-20855 GCA_964515795.1 uncultured Clostridia bacterium
ACCTGCATGGTCGCCCACAGGAACCTGAAACCTGCGCGTCTGCCAATTTCGCCACATCCGCTTGTGCGTTCCTTTCATTTTTACTCGGAGGGAACTGCTCCGAGGCGGACGTCTTTCGCGTTACTCCGCTATATAAAAACAGAAAAAAACTGTTTTTATCAAAGAATACAAGACGGAATTTCCGTCTTTTTCAATGCTCCGTTTTCGCGCTCGATTTTCCAAGCTTTTCCGCCGCTCGATAAGCTTCCGACGATTACGCCGTCCTCGATAACCAGTGCGGCATTATCTTCGACCCCGTATGCACAATTGAAATTATAGCACACAATTTCGTCAAAGTCAAGCATTCTCGAACCATAATGCGGAGAAATTTTTCCGTCGAGCCAATTTAAGCCCTTAAACATCGCATATTTCTGTCCTTCGTCGCAGACGGATTCGGAATCCGTATACATATCCGAAAACCAACAAATCGCGCCGGCAGACAACCCTGCAAGGATCACGCCACGCTCGTATGCGTCGCGAAGAAGCGGTAACAAGCCGCTTTGCCGCCAACTTTCTATCATAAACACCGTATCGCCGCCGCCCACATATATTAAGTCCGCCTTTTCGAACTTCGCCTGCATCTTCGCCAAATCCACGTCCTTAAAAACGGTGAGCGCCACGTCCGTCTTAATATTGAACGAACCGGTATAAACCTTATGAAAGGTATTGTAATAGGGCATATAATCATGACTTGCCGTCGGAATAAACAAGGCGTTGGCACGATTTTCCCCTGCACGAGCTTTGGCAAGGTCTGCTATATATTCGTCGATTGCAAACGTCGTGCGTTCCCGTAAGTCTCCGCCACCGATAGCTACGATTTTTTTCATAACTTCCTCTTACTTATTGTATTTCTCTTCGATCGCTTTGATTTTCGCAATACGACGGTCGTGACGTTCCCCGCCCTCGTATTCACAAGTCAAAAACGCGTGGACGATCTCTTCCATCATACCCAAACCGATGACTTTTTCGCCGAATGCGATCATATTCGCGTCGTTATGGTAGCGCGTATATTTCGCACAATACACGTCGTGACAATGCGCGCAACGAATCCCCGGCACTTTATTTGCCACAATAGAAACGCCGATCCCCGACGAGCAAACTACGATACCGCGATCACACTCTCCTTTCGCAACGCTTTCCGCCGCCAAGAGCGCATAATCGGGATAATCGCAAGAATCCGTCGTATACGTGCCGAAGTCCAAATACTCGTGTCCGCATTTTTTCAGGTATTCCGTTACGGCTTTTTTCAAAACCAAGCCGCCATGGTCGCAAGCAACTGCAATTTTCATATTCCTTTTCTCCTTATTTCGCCTTTTTAGGTCGGCCGCGTTTTCTCGGCTCTTTTTTCACGGACGCAAGTCGCAATTTGTCAATCAACGCAGACATGCCCCCCTCCAACAGACTATACACATACCGATAGCACTCGATATCACGCCCGTACGGATCCATCACCTCGTACCCCGCGAGCTCCTCAAACGAATACACGTTGTTTTCAATCTCTTCCGCACCGACTTTGCGAAGTGCGTTCCAACGCGCGTCCAATAAATAATCGCGTTGCGCCTCCGTCATGCAAACGATAACGCAGGCGTCGCGCAACAGCCTGTCCGTCACTTTCGTGACCTTAAACGTAGCTAAATCCAAGCCGTTTTCCTCCAAAACCCGTGCAGATTTCGGATTGATGCAATCGCCGCGCTTTGCCTTGATTCCGGCGGACGATACGGTTATCCCCTTCCAGTCCCGGCGCGACAGCTCCCGTTTCAACAGAGCCTCCGCCATGGGCGAACGGCAGGTATTGCCCGTGCATACAAATACGACCTTGTATTTTTTTTCACTCATTTTTCCACCTGTTTCCCGCCGTTCAGTGTGCAATATCCACCGACCGACAAGCCTTTTTCAAGCGATTCAAAACACCGACCATAACGCCGTCCTTTTTTCTCGGCTCTATCGTCACCAATACGTCGCAAATCTTTTCCGCCTCACGCAAAAGGTCGTACAGTCGCGTCGCCATTTCTTCTTCCGTTTTTCCGAGCGACAACACACGCACGCCTAACTCCGTAAAAGCTTCCGAAACGGCGTCTTCGCAAAGCACCGCCACCCTGCCGCACGAAAGCTCCTTTCGCACGATCTTTTTCGCTTCTTCTATTTCGTCGTCGGAAACGAGTACGGTCTTGCAGCGAGGAGAATAATGCTTGTACAAAAGCCCCGGACTTTTCACCTTTTCGCCTTTCGCCAGCTGCGGTTCGTACGTCTTACAATCCCCGACGACCTCCGCAATTTGCTCCCTTGTAATAAGCCCGGGCCGCAAAACGACGGGAACGTCGCCCGTAACGTCGCAAACGGTACTCTCGATGCCTCCTCGACACGCTCCTCCGTCCAAAATCAGCGGTATTTTTCCTACAAAATCGTCGAAAACGTGTTGTGCAGAAGTCGGACTGACGTGTTTGGATAAATTCGCACTGGGCGCAACGATCGGAATATCCACCGCACGCAAAAAAGCCTGCGCCCCGACGTGCGAAGGAATCCGCACGGCGAGCGTGTTCAAGCCGCAGGACACGAACGGACTCACCTTTCCCGTGGAGGGATAGACGAGCGTAAGCGGTCCGGGAAGAAAGGCTCTACGAAGTTTCTCCGCGTACGGCGGATCGTAGTCGATAATCCTCGACAAATCGTAATCGGGGTGTACGTGCGCGATCAACGGGTTATCGTTCGGTCTGCCTTTGACTTCGAAAATACGTTTTACCGCTTCGTCGTCAAAAGCGTTTCCGCCCAAGCCGTAAACCGTTTCCGTCGGTATAGCCACCACGCCGCCGTCAAAAATAATTTTTTTTGCTTCCGTCAAGCTCTCCGCAGTGACGGGTTTGATTTTCGTTTCCATATTATTCAAAAGGGATCTCGTCGTCCGTTTTCTTCAAATCGCCGCGTCTAAAAGTCGGCTCCGGCGGAACGTAATCGTCGTCCGGCGGAACAAATTCCTCATCGTCGTCGAAAGACGGCGGCGTAGCTTGCCCGTATTCGGGCGGTTCGTCTTCGCGGTTCTGCTCGTCCACGTCCACGAATTTCGTACATTCGCCTATAAATTTCAACGACACTCTGCCTTGTTCACCGCTTCTGTGCTTGGCGAGAATGAGTTCCGCCGCGCCTTTGACGATCTTGCCCGACGCGAGTTCCTCTTGCGTAGCGAGCGCCTCGGGACGGTTTATGAACATAACGATATCCGCGTCTTGCTCGATTGCGCCCGATTCACGAAGGTCGGAAAGTTGCGGTTCTTTGGACTGAATACGACGCAACTGCGACAACGCGATAACGGGAACACTGAGTTCCTTCGCCATGATTTTTAAGTCACGCGTAATCGATGCGATTTCCTGTTGTCTGTTTTCACTGCCTGCCATTTTGGAATCGCCGCTCGACATCAACTGGATATAGTCGATCATGATCATATCCACGCCGCCCGCAGTCGTCTTTAAGCGACGACATTTCGACAAAATCTCCGCAGGCGTAACGCGCGACGAATCGTCGATATAAATATTACTCTTTTTGAGTTGATCTCCCGCCAACATCAGTTTTTTCCATTCTTTGGCGGACAATTCCCCGGACAAAGCCTTTGCCATGCTCACGTTGGCATAGGAGCATATCAATCTCTGCACGATCTCCTGTCGAGGCATTTCGAGCGAAAATACGGCACAAGTCTTCCCTGCGCGCAAAGACGCGTTTTCCACAAGGTTCATCGCGAGCGAGGTTTTACCCATACCGGGACGAGCCGCCAAGACAATGAGCGCAGCAGGTTGCAAACCGTTGGTCATTTTATCCAACCGCTTAAACCCCGTGGGAATTCCTTTGAAGGCGTTGGAATCCGTTTGCAGCATCTCGAACTTATGCAATACTTCGCCGATGATGTCCCCTTCGCCCATAGAAAGCAATGCGGAACGCTCCGACTGCTTGGAAATGTCGTAAATACTTTTTTCGGCAAACGCAAGCGACGTCTTTTCGTCCGCACCGGACATAGACGTTTCGATAATTTTCCGCGACGCGCGAATAAGCTTTCGATTGGTACTGTCGCGTTCGATAATTTCATAATAAGATTTGTAATTTGCCGCCGACGGAGTGATTTGCGTCAACTCGGTCAAATAGGAAATTCCGCCCGCTTTGGACAAATTTCCCTCGCTCTCCAATTCGTCGGAAACGGTGACGAGATCGATCGGCTTTCGGTTGTTGAACACCCGTTGCATCGCGTGTAAAACGTATTTGTGCGATTCCTGATAAAAATCGTCCTCCGAAAGTTTTTCGATCATCTCCGCCGCGATTTCGTTATCAATGAGCAAGCACCCGAGCAACGCCATTTCCGCGTCGAGATTATACGGCATGGTATTGATATCTTTCGACATATTGTTTCCTTTTCATTGCGACGCGCGGTACGCGTTTTGTTCAACGCGTACACGCCCGCCGTAGTTTTACTGTTCTTTTGTACACGCCCTTTCGTTTTCGTCAAATCACAGATTCCGGAAAGCATATCCGTGTACGGAACGAATTTTACGCTTTTACCAAATCCTCAAATTCTTCCAAAGTTGCCTTAAACTCGTCCATGGCTACCTTAAACGGTGCTTCCGTGGTCAAATCCACACCCGCTTTCTTCAAAATCGAAACGGGATCGGTGCAACCGCCGGAGGAAAGGAATTCGAAGTAGTCCTTCACCGCAGACTCGCCTTCCGTCAAAATACGCTTTACAATGGAAATCGCAGAAGTGATACCCGTCGCATATTTATATACGTAGAAGGAAGTATAGAAATGAGGAATTCTCGCCCATTCGTACGCAATTTCCTTATCGTGCACGACGCCGTCGCCGTAGTATTCCCGATTGAGCTTATAATACGCCTCGCAAAGATTGTCCTTCGTAAGCGGTTCTCCGTTTTCCGCTTTGCCGTGCGCAATCGCTTCGAATTCCGCAAACATCGTCTGGCGGAACAACGTCGTACGAATCATATCCATATAGTAGTTCAACAGATATTTCTTCAAATTCTTATCGTCCGTCTTGTTATAGAGATATTTCAACAACAACACTTCGTTGACGGTACTTGCGATTTCCGCAAGGAAAATCGTATAATTCGACTTTGCATACGGTTGCGAGGAGTTCGATTTATAGGTATGAATGGAATGTCCCATTTCGTGCGCGACCGTGAACATATCGTTGGTCGTCGGTTGATAGTTCAACAATACGTACGGGTGAATGCCGTAAACGCCCGTGGAGTAAGCGCCGCTACGCTTGCCTTCCGTTTCGCAAACGTCGATCCAACCTTCTTCCTTACCGCGACGAAGCAAATCCTGATAATCCGTTCCGAGCGGCGCAAGTCCCTCGATGACCATTTCGTACGCTTCGTCGAAAGGAAGCTTGATTTCTGCGTTCTCCACAAGCGGCACGTACAAATCGTACATGTGCTGTTCCTTCATACCCAACACGTCGCGATGCAAACGAATGTAACGGTGCATAAGCGGCTGTGCGTCGTGCACCGCCTTAATAAGGTTTTGATATACGGCGGGGTCCGCATCTTCGCCGTCCATAGCCATTGCCATACAACTATCGTACTTTCTGACCGTTTTGTAGAAAACGTTTTTCTTCACGTTGCCGTAATACGTCTGCGTGATCGCGTCGATGAGCTTGATATACGCCTCGTAGTATTTTTTGAACCACGTTTCTCTTTCTTCCGCCGTACCCGAATGCAATACGAGTCCGTACATACCGTGACTCATCTGCACTTCTTCGCCGTTAAACGTTGCTTTCGGCAAGTTCAAATTCGCATTGTCGAGCATGGAGAACACCGTTCTGAAACCGCCCATAACGTCGCTGCCGAGCGTCATGATTTTTTCTTCCGCTTCGCTCAAAACGTGTGCTTTGCTCGCAAGGACAAGGCGTAAACGGTATTCATATGGTTGGAAAGGGGATTTCGGATCCGATTGCGCTTCCGAAATATACGCCTTCAAAACGTCCTCGTCGATCCCCGTGAGTTCGGGTTCTACGAACGCAAGTTTTGCGAATACGCTCGAAACCATATTACCCATCATCGCCATATACGAAGTATATTTTGCGATACGCACGTCCTCGTCCTGACGCATATGCGCATAGAGATACAACTTTTCCATACGGATAGACATCGTATCGTTTAACTGCAAATATTCGAGCAATGTTTCTCTGTGTGCAAGTTTACCCTTAAACGCTGCACCGAAATCGAATTCCCCGTACGTCTTTTCCACGTCTTTGAATTCTTTTTCCCAAGCTTCGTCACTTTCAAAAATGTCGGAAACTTTCCATTTCAAGTTTTCGGCTACTTCTTTTCTTTCTGCCACTTTTTTATCCTACCTTATAATTATTTTTTTTAATTTTTGAAACTGTGTATGGGCGCAGGGATATTTCCGCCGCGCAAAATAAGTTTTGAAGAATCACAGTTATGTACGGGCATAATCGGCGCTCTGCCGAGCAATCCGCCGAAGCTGACTTCGTCGCCTACCCCTTTTCCCGGCGCGGGAATAATCCGCACCGCCGTCGTTTTGTTGTTAATCATGCCGATCGCGGCTTCGTCCGCTATCATAGCGGCAATCGTCGTCGCAGGCGTATCGCCCGGAACTGCGATCATATCCAGCCCGACGCTGCAAACGCAGGTCATCGCTTCCAATTTATCCAACGTAATCGTGCCTTTCTCCGCCGCGCGAATCATGCCGATATCCTCCGAAACGGGAATGAATGCCCCCGACAGACCGCCCACGCGCGAAGACGCCATGACGCCGCCTTTTTTTACTGCGTCGTTGAGCATTGCCAGCGCCGCCGTCGTACCGTGTCCGCCTACGCACTCGATACCGAGCTCTTCTAAAATCTGCGCCACCGAATCGCCCATGGCAGGCGTCGGCGCCAACGACAAGTCCACGATTCCGAATTGTGCCCGCAAACGCTTCGCCGCTTCTTTGGCAACGAGTTGTCCCGCCCTCGTAATCTTAAACGCCGTACGCTTTATCATTTCCGCAGCTTCCGTCAAATCCGCATCGGGAATCTGTTCCAACGCATGTTTTACGACCCCCGGACCGGAAACGCCGACGTTGACGACGGTATCCGCCTCGCCCACGCCGTGGAACGCGCCTGCCATAAACGGATTGTCTTCCACCGCGTTGCAGAACGCGACGAGTTTCGCCGCCCCGATGCCGTCTTTCTCTTTTGTCAAAAATGCGGCTTCCTTAAATACTTCCCCCATCATCCCGACCGCTTCCATATTGATGCCGGACTTCGTCGAACCTACGTTTACGGACGCGCAAAGCCGTTCCGTCGTCGCCAGCACCTCGGGAATCGTACGGATAAACGTCCGCTCGTAATCCGCCGTCGCTTTATGAACGAGCGCGGAATATCCGCCCAAAAAATCGATACCGAGCGTCCTTGCCGCATTGTCGAGCGCACGACCTATCAGCGGCGCTTTTTCGGGGAACGCCGCGCAAATCAGACTGACGGGCGTCACGGAAACGCGTTTATTGACAATGGGAATCCCGTACTCCCCCGATAAATTTTCGGCAACCTTGACAATGTTTTCCGCTTTGCCGCAAACGAGGTCGTACACCTTCTTCGCCGTTTCCTCCGCAGTATCCCGAACGCAACCGAGCAAGGATATCCCCATCGTAATGGTTCGAATATCCAAATGCTCTTTTTCCACCATGGCAATCGTTTCCAAAACGTCGTTATTACTAAACATACAAAAAGCCTCCGACGTTATACGTTATGCATCGCATTGAAGATGTCTTCGTGCTGTACGTAAATAGACATACCGATGCGTTTTCCCAACTCCGCACACTCGCCCGCAAGCGCGGAAAGCTCGGTTTTGATTTCCGAAATATTCACCACCATAATCATTGCAAAATATTCCCCCATAATCGTTTGGGAAATATCCTCGATGTTTGCGCCTCTTTCGGACAAAAACGCACTCACCTGTGCGATAATGCCTTTTCTGTCTTTGCCTGTTACCGTTACCACTGCTCTCATTCTTTTTCTCCTTTGCGTAAACGCAACTATGGTATGGTCGTTTTAGGTTTTATACAATTTTCAAACGGATACGTTATTCAGTCACCGCATTTTCCGATTGTTCCGTAAATTTATAAACTTCGCGTTCCAAAATGCGATACTGCACGATAAAATTGCTCTGCACGATATACTGCACGTAATCGCCTTCATGAAAATCCGGCAATGTCTTTTCGCAATCGAAATACGCTTCTCTGTCCATCCACTCGTGCTTTTTCTTGTTCCACGTTTCGAATACGCAATAATCCACGTCGATATTGTCTTTTTGCAGATTATGTTTTTCGAAGCAGTAGAAATAATTCTTTTCCACGTTTTTAATCCCGAGAGAAAAATTCGACAAGGCCTTATAATACCTGTTCACTCTGCTGAATTTTATCCCCATTAACGGGAACAGCGCAATCGTATATATCGCGGAAGCGACGTATACCATGGCTTTCGGCAACGCCTGCATGGAATCGTTATACGGCAACGAAACGTAATACGATAACCAAACGATATCGAACGCAACGTACGCAAGCGTTATAATCCAAAATACGCGCAAAACGTTTCTTCTTTGTTTATACACCGATAAAAAATCGGCGTCGTTATATACAGAAGTCATACCTCGCCTCTTATTCGCAAATAAACAATACGCCGAGCGTGTTTCTGCCGCAATGGCTGGTAACCACGCTGCCTGCGGTCGTTTCCAAAACTTCTTCGAAATCGAACGCTTCTTGCACCTTCGCCCTCGCCGCTTCCACAAGCTCCTCGTCCGCATAGGAATGGGTAATGAAGCAACGCTTCTTATCGTACTTGGGGTACATCGTTTTCAAATCCTCAACGTATTGCTTAATCAACACGTTCATTTTTCCCTTATATTTTTTCCCTGGAACGAGTTGTCCTTTCTCCATATAAATCAACGGGTGAATCTTGAACATTCCCGCAGCCAACTTCACCATGCCGGAAACTCTGCCGCCCTTATAAAGATAATCCAAACTGTCGGGGACGAACGAAGTATTCACGTGCGCGCGCAACTCCAAAATCGTTTCCTCGATCTCTTCGATCGATTTTCCCTCGTCGCGAAGGTCCGCCGCTTTCATAATCAATAAGCCTTGCCCCGTAGACAACGCCTGCGAATCGATTACGCGTACCTTACCGGCGAAACTTTCCGCCGCCTGCTTCGCCATATTATACGAAGAAGAGCTTTTGGACGAAATATTAAAATGCAAAATTTCCTCCCCGTATCGAAGCTGTTCCGTAAAAAACTTTTCGTAATCGTCGATACTTGGCGCGCTCGTTTTCGGCAAAATACCCGTTTCCGCAACGAAATCGAAGATGTCCTGCGGTTGAATATCGATACCGTCGCAATACGCTTTATCGTCAAGGTTGATTTGAAAAGCGTGAATGCCGATTCCGCGTTCCTCCGCATACTTGCCCAAATCGCAAGAGCTGTCCGATGTGATTCTGATTGCCATATTTATTCTCCTTGCTTTCTACTATGATTTTCTATATTTACCAAAAAAAGATCGTAGACAAAATCTTTTGATGTTCCAGTGCCCATTCGGGAACGACGCCGTAAACGTCGCTCTCCTTATACAAACACCCCAAATGCGAACCGCCGAGTTCCTTAAAGCGACTGTCGCAACTGTTGTTTCTGTTGTCACCGAGGAAAAATACCTCCCCTTCGCCGACCGTATATTCGCTGCAACGATACAGAAGAATATCGGAATAATAAGCATACGGTTCTTCCAAATAAACGTATCCGTCCGTATCCGCATACCAAATATACATTTTCCCGTTTTCGAACTTTATCTTATCCCCTTCTTTGGCGATCAAACGCTTGATAAGATACTTATCTCCCGTGCCGCGTCCCGTGTATTTACTCGCGTCCACGACGATGATGTCGCCGTATTCCAACTCTTCCGCGTTTTTCACGTATTTCATCAAAAGCTTGTCCCCTGTATGGAGCGTTCGCTCCATCGACGCACCGTCCACGACCACGCCGCCGAACGTCTTGTTCCAATACGCGCTGAAAGTAAAAATCACCAAAAGCAACGCCGACAATATCGCACAAAAATAAATATTCGAACGACGATCCTTAAAGCCGAATCGTTCTTCGTACAACTCGCTGTCGCGCAACGTTTTTTCTTGACCCTTCATATTCGCTCCCGCTTGTCTCGACGCCGTTTTGCGCCCGACAAGTCTTTTTTACAACCATAAAATATTCGTAACGGAGAACTCCGCGGCTTCGTTATCGCAAGCGAACAACAATGCCCTGCCGTCACAAAAATTTTCCAGCGGCATATTGCCCGTTTCGCCTTTGAAGTCCGACGCTTTCAGTATAATGCGTTTCCACTTACCGCCGCCTTTTACCGTCACTTCGCAAGAGAAACGCTCGCTGTCTTTTTCCACGTCTGCCACGTCCACGGATACGCGCAACGTATCCGTTTCGGGGAAATATACGTCGAATTCCAACAAAGCGTTTTCCGCAGGCACGTACATGGGGGAACTGATTTTATAGGTCTTGATCCCCCCTACCGAGTATGCCCCCCGAATGTTTCCGTAGCCTTTCGTCTTTTTGGGAACGGATTCCCGTTCCAAGAAAATTTCGCCGACGGAATAGTCCTCGTGATTCGCCACGAGAAAGCAATCCATCTCTTCGCCGGAAAAAAGCATACGGCTCTTCACTGCGTTTACGTCGGAATGATTCAAACGCTTCGATACGATTTTGGACATTACGCGGAATCCGTTGATATATTTCGCATAGGCATAAACGAATACCGCACTCGCCCCCGCGTACGGCTTGATCGAATACTCCAACCGACCATTTTTCGCGGATTTTCCGTCCGAACAATACACCATACGCCAATCTCGGTTAGAGGACTTCGTTTTCACGTCCGCCTCCGCATAATAGATGCCGACTTCCTCCAAAATCCCTTCTTCGTCGCTCTCGACCTCTACCGAAATCCCCTCGTCGCTCTCTTTCAAATTGACGTTCAACGTATCGGGGATGTAAATTTCCCTGCCCTTTAAGTTCTTCTCCAAAAACAAGTCCATATCCACAAGTCCGTTAGGACCTATACACGCACCGCTGTTCGGGGAATATACAAGCGCGTTTCCGTCGGTATTGCCGATCCGCGAATAGGTATCGTACGCTCTGTCGCAATCAAACTCCTTATCGCGCAACGCACAAAGCATCAACACGGGACATTTCACGTACGGCGCATAGGACTGTGCCTCCACCGCCGCGATATAACGATGTGTATCGTCGCTTAAATTATGCGCAACGTTATCCCCGAATTTCGCCACGTTCAAGAAAGAACGCCAGCCTGCCGCATTGACGGGAACGCCGCATTGCACGTCGGGAGAAAGCAACGTCTGCCAAGCCACTTCGCCGCCCTTGCGAATCCCCACGACGCCGATCTTATTCACGTCCGACCGCGTTTTCAGATATGCCACCGAAAACAGCGCGACGTACGTCCACTCGAACCACGTCCCCTCGTCGGCGGATAAATTTTCCATATCGTATAAACCGCGTGCGCTTTCATAGTTCCCGTAAACCAGCGAAGGCGGATACACCGTCCGCATAACCGTTTCGCCGTCGGTAGACATTTTCCCCGAATAGTCGGGCATCAATACGGCATACCCCTTTTCGATAAAATAGAGCATCAAACTCTCGTCCGTGGGTTTTCCCGCGTCTTGAAGCAACAAGATCGTCGGACGTTCCGCATCGCCGACAGGACGACCGAAACGTGCGTAAATCCGCACCTTTCCGTCCTCCACTTCGTGCCCGAAATATGACACGTGGCTGAACCGCACGCCGTTTTTTTCCTCGACGCCCCACTCGGTCGCCCCGAGCGGCGTCGTTAAATTAAATTTTTTCCATAACGATATCGCGCTTAAAATCATAAATCCTCTTTACCGCTTGCACCTTTTATATTCGTTCTATCCGCACGCGAGAGCCGTGCGTTTCCGTCGCCCCCGTCACCAAAATCTTATTGTCGATCCTGTGTTTCAATTCCTCTACGTGAGAAATCAAGCCGACGGAAAAATCCTTGCTCAATTTTCCGAGCACGTCCATTACCGTATCGACAAGTTTCTCGTCCAACGTACCGAAGCCCTCGTCGAGGAAGAAAAACTCGATCGGACGCAGGGACTTTTGGCAAATCGCATTGCCGAGCGACAACGCAAGCGCCAAAGAAACCAAAAACGTTTCGCCGCCGGAAAGAGTCTTTACCGTACGTAAATTGCCTCCGTCTAAATTATCCCCGACCTTAAACTCTTCGTCGTAACGCAGGAAATATCGACTATTCGTCAACGACAAAAGCGTCTTGCTTGCCGCGACGCAAATCTCTTGTAAATATTCGGAAGCGATAAACTTCAAAAACTTTTTACCGCCCAACAAAGCCCGCAATTCCTCGCAAAGTTTTTTCTGCTTTTCTTTCCCTTGCAATTCCTTTTCGTACGCTTGATACTTTTCCCGTTGCGCCAACAGCTGTTTCAACTCCGTTTCCGCCGCGCTGAGTCCGCGAAGCAATCCGTCTTTACGCTCTTTCGCAACACGTTTTTCCTCGTCCGACCGCCGCACGACCTCTTCGTCCACGTCCGAAAATTTCGTTTCGTCCGTTTCCGCTTTTTTCGCCGTGTAAAAATCGTAATCCTTGAAAAACGTTTCGCATTCCGCCTTAAACGCGCACTCGTCGCCGATCTCCGCCAGCAAGGCGTACGCTTCTTCCGACGTAGCGAAACCGCCATCGCGTAACGCCTTTTGCAAATCCTCGGCAAGGAAACGTTCCTGTTCGGCATGCAACGCGAACAACCCGTTTTGTTTTTCCGTTTCCGCATGACAAGTTTGTACGTTCCGCTGCGCCTCGTCCACGCTCTTTTGCGCATCTTCTTTTGACGACCTCGCAAGACGGAGCTTGCGCTCCAATCCCTCTTCGTCGTCCATGTCTTTCAAAAAGGCAATCTGCTCCGACGCGGCGTCGAAAAGCGCGCGATATGCCAAGCCTTGCGACTGAACGTTCTCCATTTTCGCCGTCAAATCTTCATAAACGAGTCGGCGTTTTTCCAATGCGTCGAGTTCCGATTTCAACGCCTTGCGCTTACGCTCCGTTTCCTTAAACGCAAGCGTAAGTTTTTCCGCGTCTATCGTATCGTCGGAGCGATTTTCGGAAAGCACATATTTTTGTAACAACGCCGCAACGTCGTCCGCCGTAGCCGGATATTTCGTCTGCAAAGCCCGCAAATCCGCGCAAATTTCTCCGTATACGTCCGCCAATAACACGTCTTTTAAGTTTCGTTGCAAATATCCGAGCAGGGAATCGTCTTCACCGAGTGCGGCAAGTTCCGATTCCAAAGCGATTTTCCGCTCCGAAAAGTTTTCCTCAACCCGTTTCGCTTTCAATTCTTTGAATTGTTTTTGATAACCGCGCAACTGTTCTTCGAGCTTTTTCACGACTTCTCGTTGCGAGCGTGCGCCGCGAACCTTTTCCAGTTGTACGGAATACTCGGAAATCGTTTCGTCGAACCTTCCCTCTTCCAAGCGTTTTTTCCGTTCCGACAGATCCGTTTCCGCACGCTTGCGACGTATCTCGGCCTGCTCGGCACGTGCTTTCGACTCTGCCTTTTCGACGGCTTTTTTTTTCGCCGCCTTTGCCTTATCCGCGACGAGCTTCGCAGCAGGTAACCGCTCCGCAGCCTTACGCTTCGCGTCCATCGACGCATAACGAAGCTGCATTTCCGACAACTTTCGGCAAGTTTCCGCGTATTGCGTTTTCTCACGGAACAACGCAGACGTTTTTTCGCAACTCGCCTCTGCCTGCGCCAAAATCGTTTCCGCCTGTATCAGCAACGTTCTCGTTTCGGCGATTTCTTTTTCTTTCGCCTCGATAAACTCAGCCCTGCCCCCTTCGTTTTGTTCCATTTCCGCCCTGAGAAGATTCACCGCGTTCTCCAAGGCGGTATATTGTTCGTTGACGGACTTCGACAAACGATCCCCGTATTTTTCCAAATCGAACAACCGAGCAATCAATTCCACTCGCTCGCCCGGTTTCGCTTTTACGAGCGCGGCAAAATCCCCTTGCGGCAATGCGATGCAAGTCTTAAAATCGTTGAAATCCACGCCGATGATTTTTTTTACGGCGACGTCTACTTCCTCCCAGCCTTCCGCCAGTGCGTTCTCGCCCGTTTCGGTATGCTCGTATAAAAACGCCTTTGCCGAATTGTTTTTGCGTTTACGCTCCCTGCGGACGCGATAGGCGTGACGCACACCACCCGTCGTAATTTCAAAATCAAACGTCACGTATGCGCTATCAGAGCCGTAATTGATGACATCGGACATTCTCGCGCCGCGTTCCATCGTTCCGTATAAAGCCAAAAGAATACAATCGAGAATGGTGCTTTTGCCACTGCCCGTATCCCCGAAAATCCCGAATACACCGCCGGAAAGGAGCGCGCGAAAATCGATTTCCGCTTTCTCGGAAAAACTGTTGATTCCGCAAAATTCCAAATAAATCGGTTTCATACCGCCCTCCTTTTTCGATTATCGCTCTTCAGAGCCGTTCATTACGGCAAGGAATAATTCTTTCAATTCCGCTTTCGGGTCTTCGCCGTAATTCGCACGATAAAACGCCGTAAACAACGCCTCGTCGGATAATCCTTTTCTCGACTCAAACTCGATCCCCTCTTCCGTACGCACCTCCGTTACGAGCGAAACAAGATTCTCTTTCGCCGACAACGCATGCGCCTCCGCGGAAACGAGCGGCGCGCTTAAAATCAGTTTCATCTCCACCAATTCACACGGATACTCGTCCAGCAATCGCAAAGCAGCCTCCGTGTTGTCCGCTTCCAAACGAATCAGCTTTCTTCCCTTCGTCAACGGCACGTCTTTCAAATTCTCTACGCCGTTTTCCGTCAGATCGAACACCTTCACGCCCTTATCCGCGCTTTCGTCGAAAGAATACTGCATCGGAGAGCCGCTGTAATAGCAATGTCCCTTGCCCATATGCTGTTTCTTATGCAAATGACCGAGGGCGATATAATCGCTCTTCGGCAGATATTCGACGGGAATAGCCCTCGCGCCGCCGACGTCGATTTCTCGTTCGCCTTCGCTGACGACGCCCCCGGCGACAAAAATATGCGCCACGAATACGGACGGGAGATTTTCGGTATTGCCACGCTCCCCCTCGTCGATCCAATTTTTTACACGCTCCGGATACGGCAAATCGGAATGATCTTCCCGAAACCGCGCCTCGTTCGGATAGGGCAGGGTTGAAACGAACGCTTTTTCGCCTCGCTCGTTTTCAAACACGACAAACCCTTTTCCCGAGCGGACTGGTCTAACGCTCCGTTCGGAAACTTCCGACGAAACCGACTTTCGAGCGTTGCCGATAATATAAATTCCCTGTTCTTCCGCAAGCGGCGAAGCTGCCGACAATCGCACGCCGTCGTCGTGATTGCCGCTGATAATCAGTACCGCGCGACGCTCCCCCGCGATTTTTTTTATTTTGGAATAAAACAATTCCTCCGCTTCCGCCCCGGGCGTATACGTATCGAATACGTCCCCGGCAAGCAAAACCAACTCGATCCGTTCGTCCTCGCAAATTTGTACGATTTCTTCCAAAACTTCGGCTTGTTCCGTCAATCTCGTCCGATCTTTCAAACGTTTGCCGATATGCCAATCGGACGTGTGTAAAATTCTCATATCGACTCCCTTGTAGGCATTTTTCGTTTTTTTGCCGTCGGGCATAAAAACGCCTTGCTTTTCACGACAAAAAAATGTATAATAGGGGTACCTTTCAAAAAAGGAAACACCTTACCTATTTTATTTATTATACACTATTTCTTCGAAGAAAGCAAGAAAACTGAAAAGAAAGAAGAAAATTTTTCATAATTTACACATTCGGGCAAAAACGAACGCCCACACACAAGGAGAAACTATGGCTTTTTGCACTTTTTCCAAAGATACAGACAATACCTACACCGTCGTGGAAAACAAATTCATCACGAAATACCTGCCCGAAGCGGACGCTTTTGCCGTAAAAGTCTATCTCTACGGCTTATATTTATGCGAAAATACGGCAACGGAATTTAACGTCGAATCCATGGCGGAAGTCTTAAAAACCACTCCCGAAGCAATCGAAAAGGCGTTCGCCTTTTGGGAAGACTACGATTTGGTGGAAATTTTGGCAAAAACGCCACTCACCGTACAATACCTGCCCGTACGCTCCGCCGTCGGCAGACCTAAAAAAATCCGTCACGAGCAGTACGCCGACTTCAACAAGGAACTGCAACGCAAAATGCAAAAGGTCGGAAAATTCATTTCCGCAGGCGATTATCTCAAATACATGCACTTCTTGGACGAGAACAATATCCAACCGCAGGCGTTTTTGCTGATTGCCGAATATTGTATCAACAAACAAGGCGAAGCGGTTTCCCCGTCGTATATTTTCAATAAGGCACGAAAACTTATCCGCAACGGGTTAACCACGTACGAACAGGTCGAAAAAGAGCTTTCTTCCTACAATGCGCACGAAGGCGATTTGCTTGCAATATTCAATGCGCTCGCGATTTATCAAGCCGCCCCCGACGAAACGGACTACGCCCTGTATGCAAAATGGACGCAAAAACTCGGTTTCACGCAAGAAGGTATACTCGTCGCCGCAAAAAAATTAAAAAAAGGCGGCACGACCGCATTGGATTTGAGTTTGGAAGAACTCGTTGCGAAAGGCAAACTCGAACCGAGCGAAATCGAACGCTATCTCACGGAACGAGAAGTTTTGGCAAACCTCACCTTCCGCATCGCCCGCAAACTCGGCGCAAAAGTACAAAACCCGATCCCTTTCATCGACGAATACGTGGAAAAATGGTATACGTACGGATATGAAGAAAGTTCGCTGTTGGATTTATCGCTGTTCTGCATGAAAACGGCACAAGGCGACTTCGAATCCTTGAACAACCTTGTACAAAAGCTATTTACGGAAGGCATCGTTTCCGCAGACCGCGTAAAACGTTTCCTAAAAGAAAAGAACGACGAATTGAAACTGTTCGCAAAAATTCAGGAATACTGCGGCGCACTCCGTCGGAATGCCACCAACCTGTCCCTGCTTAGGACGTGGCGAGCATGGAAATTCAGCGACGAAATGATTTTAGAGGCAGCAAAACGCAGCGCGACGAGCGCGAACCCGATCCCGTATATGAACAAAATCCTTGCGGACTGGAAACAAGCAGGCGTGTACGCCTTGACCGATATCCCGACCGCCCCCGCCGCAACAAACGCCGTTTCCGGAAGATTCGTAAACCCGACCGTAGAAGCGATCAACGCCAAATCCGACCGCGAACGCTATTACGCACTTTTACGCGAAAAAGCACAAACGCGGGCAGAACGTTTCTTGGCGAAAGCAAACGGAAACGCGCGCTTTAAGGCAATCTCTGCGGAGCTTTCCAAAATGGAAATTTCGCTTGCCAAAGCAGAAGTATTCGAACCGACCGCCCTTCCGCGCTTAACGGAGCAAAAACACGAATTGCTTACGGAAAGGAAGCAGATTTTAGAGAGCCTCGGCATCGACGAAAAAGAATTACAGCCGCAATTCGCCTGTAAAAAATGTTCGGACACGGGCTTTTTGCCCAGCGGCGCCGCATGTAATTGTTACAAACCGCAATAACGAAGCTATGTTATACAAAACATTCGTTATTCGGCTCCGTTTTACTAAAATACGGCTTCACGCACAGCGACGTACAAACGTCTTACAATCTCAAAAAAAACACTACTAGGACTAAATCTTATAATAATTTTAAGATTCAGTCCTATTTTTAACAAAAAATCAACCGAAGGTTTAGAGATTTTCAAGAAAAATCTGTTGCAAACCGCGACAAAAGTTGCTATACTGTACCCACAACATGTTGAAAAACAAAATCACGGAGGTTTAATTCACATGAATTTTAGCGAAAAACTTATAACGCTTCGAAAACACAAAGGCTGGACGCAAGAAGAACTTGCCGAGCGCCTTGACGTATCGTATCAAGCCATCTCGAAATGGGAAAACGGATTGGCGCAACCGAGCTTGGAAAACCTCGTAAAATTAGCAGATGCTTTTAACGTTTGCACGGATTATCTATTGAAAGACGAGTGTACCGAAACCATTCTCCCCACACAAACGGAAAAGTCAAAATCCGTGCCGAAATACGTACAATTTATACGCAAACGATCTTGGCAGTTTTCCGTTGTGTTGACAGTACTGCTCCTAATCGCATCTTGCGTATTAGATCTACTCATTGAAAAAAAGACCTCTTGGCACTATTGGATCGACTGGTTTATGACAACAACCGCTCAATCTTTGCTACTCAAATTTTTAATTGTATTGGTCGTAAGCAAATGCGATAAAGAATCGTTGATCGGTGAAGTCAAAGGGCTGCTGCTTTCTCTTATTTTTTTCATCCCGAGCTTTTATATGAACTTAATTTATAACGGAAACGCTCCACTTAGCACAACTTATTTGATTTATTTTTTACCTGTTTTAGCAGGCTTGGCAATCATTGCAGCTATTTGGAAAAAGAACCCGCTCTTTTTACTTATTACAGTCTGTAGTATCGCAACGTACCTTGAATGCATATATTATCACCGCGAAATTGTCGCATTACAGTATCTGCCGGCTATCATTTTGTTATTAACATCTATCGTCCCGCTTTACATAAATGCACGAAAAAACAGATTTAACACTCAAACCATTTTATTGCTACTGCTAATGGGAGTTATTTCGAGTGCATTTCATTTCTTCCACAAGGAAAATATCAGAGACGACTTCCCCCAAGGTTACTACTTAATGGATTTTTTTACAGCATATCACCTTTTAATAGCAATCGGATTTCTACTGCAACTCATAGCTCAATCCCCCCATCAAAACGAAAGCAATAAAAGACGCTTTCAGTTGCGCACCCTATATCGTCGTTATACAAGCAAACACCTTATACCTTTTTAATACCTGGGCTAGTTGGAATATTAAATATTATTTCGGTGGCTACACGAGAGAAACGACGATGGCACTCTGCTGCGTCGTATTATTCCTCAGTCTGGCCGTAAATCAAATAATTAAATCTAAGGAGAAAAAACATGAAAAAAACAAGTAAACTTATGAGCGCCTTGCTTATCGCAGGTTTAACCGTCTCTCTTTCGACAAACCTACTCAATGTCAACGCAAAAGCCGACGAATTCATGCCCTATTTCATCAACGAGCAAGGCGTACAAATTTCGCAAACGGAATACGAAAAATTGTTGCAGGTTGGATATACCGCCGTCGAAATCGAAACATTGACAAGCGAACGGATAGAAGAAATCAACACCATGAATATCCTGAAGACATACAAAGAATCGTATTACATAAAAACCACCACAACAACGCAGCTAAACGGAAAAACCGTCTCCACCGACGAATGTTTGACGCAAGCGCAACTCGATAAAGAACTCGACACCTTGGGAATTACTACAAACCCCGACCTGTCCCCTGACATAACAATCGGCAATATGGACGGAGTCGGCGGAAGCGTCGGTGGTACCACCGACGGAAGCACCGACGGAAACACCGACGAAAACACCGACGAAGATGTCGACAACCGCATAGAAACTTCAACAACAGCAGAAACTTCCTATAAGTATTTAACCGTTTATGCCTCTTTCGACAAAAGCAGCGAAACGTGCGGAAAATTTTTCACGAAGGTCACTCTGGAATGGATTAAATCCCCACTTCTTCGCCAAAAAGATATTATCGCAATCGGTTTCAGCGATAACGTACAAATCGCTTCTTCCACCCCGGACTTCGATTTCCTGCTCACCTATAAAGAATCCGACAGTTCTACCATCAAATCAACTTCCTACGACGGAAACGATTACGGGCAATATAACTATTATATCGATGAAGGGCTTGCCGTAAAATTTGATTTACCTAATACAGGTAACGGCATGTGCGTATCCCTCTCCGCTTATTTTTCACCTAAAGACACAGGAATAAACGGAGCAAGTTTTATGGGTGCATATGCTCATCAAATATCAAGTCTTTCCGCAAGTTGGCCGGAAGTAACCGTTTCACTTTCCAAACCGTACCTGTCCATTTCCACGACTGTTTCCGGCGAACCCTCTTACGACAATACACTGGCTCGCGTAGTCCTTTTGAACGACTTAGCCAACTAATTTCGGAGGTAACATTATGAAAATAAAAGACACAAACGCTTGTTCCAACCCAATCGACAATGCAGCGCCCCCCCAAAAAACGCAACTTCGATACGATCTATTATCGGCGTTGTCTCCTGCTTACTAGTACTCTTCATATATTCCTTTACTCGATATTCCGACGGAAAGTGTCAAGAGATTTACAAAGACGGCTTCCCTTCTACTTGGATAGATATCATTTGGCTGAGTGCAATCGGCGTGTTATTTCTGATATTTGCCGCCATACATAGTATCCATCCGAATAAGGATGATTGCGACAAATTCCAAACGATCTACGTGGACTGTATCGGTGCATTTTGGAGTTTTGTAGCCGCTTTATATTACGGAATCACTGTCAAAACCGAAGCCCTGAACGTAACTTGGATAATATGGCTTATAGCAGTTATTCTGCAAATCGTAGCAGCGATTTGCATTCGACATATCCGCAAAGCCAAAGACAAAAACTAAATCGGTTTATATTTCCTTCTTATTTAACGCCCTCTTTTTCGTAAAGAGGGCGTTTTTATTAAAAAAAGAGGTTCTATAATAAATGTTGGGGTATGAGAAAATATCTCAACATTTTTTTGTAAA
>CAZEVL010000026.1:0-20391 GCA_964515795.1 uncultured Clostridia bacterium
AACCGGGTTTTCGTTTCCGAAAACGTCCTTAAAATCGATCAGCGCACGATAGTTTTCCGCCGCTTCTTTCATATTCAATATACCTGCCGCGCCTTTGGCAAGCAACAAATCTCCGCATGCCTCCATACGCGCGTCAAAGTTTCTCTTTTTTCTCATTCGCATCGACATATACTTTCCTCACTTCGTTCCCGTACTACCGAAGCCGCCCGCACCGCGAACGGTTTCCGACAATTCCTCGCATTCCGTAAATTCCGCTTTCAAAAACGGAGCAATCACCAACTGCGCAATACGCTCCCGAGGGGCGACGCGCTGCTCCTGCGAAGAATGATTGTGCAAAGCCACCATCACTTCGCCTCGATAGTCGCTGTCTATCACGCCGACCTTATTCGCAGGGGCAAGACCTCGCTTCGTCGCAAGCCCGCTGCGCGCGTAAATCAACCCGACATACCCCTCCGGGATTTCCAACGCCAAACCCGTTTTCACAAGCTTGGTTTCCCCGGGTTGAAACACCAATTCTTCGGACGAAAGCGCATACAAATCCGCACCGGCGGAATACGCAGAGCCGTACGTAGGCAAAACCGCCTCCGAAGCCAATTTTTTCACGGAAACTTCCATAACTAACTCCTTCCAATAAAATAACAGGTATATTGTAGCATATTCTTTCAAAAAAAGCAACTGATTTTTTCTATTCGCGCCTACGCAAAAGCGTCGTCTCCGAAGAACGGAAACGACACTGTAAAAGCGTTTTTCAATGATACGACACTCTCTTATAAATTTCTTGCGTATATCGTTATAAAATCGAACAATGCAACGCCTTTACAAAAACAGTATACGCATCGAATGCATATTTATACGTTTATTTTATTTTTTTGCGTTTTCCAACAAATCGTTGACGGCAACTTTTAATTCCGCAAGCTTCACGTTTGCGGCGGATTCGTCTTTGGCTTTGATCGAATAATAAATCTTCAACTTCGGCTCCGTTCCGCTGGGACGTACGCACACAAACGAACCTCCCTCCAATTCGTAATACACACAGTTGCATTTCGGGATATCGAGCGACTCCGTTTCTCCGTTTGCAAGCGTTCGTTTTGCCGAGCTGTAATCGCGAACGGCGTCTACCCGTATCCCTGCGATTTCCGTCACTTTCAAACGTTTCAAACCGTCTACCACGGCGGTCATCTCATTCATGGCGTTCAATCCGGAATACTGCACGGATACGTTCAAATCCAAAACGAAACCGTATTTCGCATAAATTTCCTGCAAACGCGTATACACGCTTTTCCCTACGTATGTATAATAGCAAACCATTTCCGCGCAGAGCATCGAAGCCACGACAGCGTCCTTATCCCTTGCGTGCGTACCGCGAAGATAACCGCAAGATTCCTCGAATCCGAAAATATACGTATGCTTTCCGTCCGATTCCCATTGTTTGATTTTCTCGCCGATAAACTTAAACCCGACAGGCGTTTCGTACAACGTCACGCCGTAATCGTCGCAAAGAGCCTTCGCCATACCCGTCGTAACGAAAGATTTCACCACCGCAGCATTGGCAGGCATAGAATCGGACTCCGACAATCTCGTCAAAATATAATCCAACAACAAAATACCGACTTGATTGCCAGAAAGTGCGACGAATTCCCCTTTATCGTCCTTCACGGCTACGCCCAAGCGATCGGAATCCGGATCCGTACCGAATACGACGTCCGCGCGTATTTTATTCGCCAACGCAATCCCCATCGAAAGCGTTTCCTTAAACTCGGGGTTCGGCACTTTAACCGTCGAAAACTCGGTATCTTTCGTCGTCTGTTCCTCGACGATCGTTACGTTGATACCCAATTTCCGTAAAATCCTCGTAACGGGAACGTAACCGCTGCCGTGTACGGGCGTATAGACAAGTTTCAAATTCGCACCGCATTTTTTAACGGCTTCTTCGGAAAGCGTCAATGCGGAAAGTTCCTCGATGTATGCGTCGTCCAACCGAGAGGGCACCGTTTCGATCAAAGGACTGTTTTCCGTCGCGAATACGGACAAATAATCTTGAATTTCGTCGATATACGAAACGACTTTTGCCGTATCTTCCGGGGACATTTGCGCACCGTCGGCACCGTATACCTTATAACCGTTATACTGTTTGGGGTTATGGCTTGCCGTAATCATAATCCCTGCGATCGTACCCAAATAACGTACCGCATAAGAAAGCATCGGAACGGGATGCACGTCGCCGAATACGTATGCCTTTATCCCGTTTTTCGCCAAAACGCCTGCCGACGCTTTTGCGAATTCCTCGGATTTTCTTCTCGTATCGTAGGAAATCACGACGCCGCGCTCCTTGGCGGCGTTGCCGAGCGTCTTAATCCATTCCGCAAGCCCTTGCGTAGCGCGCATTATGGTGTAAACGTTCATCATATTCATACCGTACCCGATGACGCCGCGCATCCCCGCCGTGCCGAACTCCAACTCTCCGCCGAAGCGATACTCGATTTCCTTTTCGTCGTCGGCAATCGCCTGCAATTCCGCTCTGCCTTCCGCATTTAATCTTTCGTCGTTTAACCACGTTTGATAATTTTTTCGATAATCCATACAGACCTCCGTTCTATTCAATCTTGAAACACGTCCGCGCGATCGAGATGTTCGCGTTCGAAATACACAATCTCCATACGCACGCAAAACAGCATAATCAGCCAAGCATACAATACCGTCGTCAGGAGCGTGAAAACAATCGGATTCGGTGCGAAAATCGCACAAAGACAGATAAGCGTTTCCGCAAACAACAACATTGCGAGCTGTCCGAACAAAATCCCCCGTTTAACGGGATTGACCATACGTTGCGAATAATACAACGCCTGTACGGCGCGAAAACCCGTTATCTGCATACAAGGCAACCACAAATAAATAAATCCTATGGCGTAAATCAAAGCTATATGCATAATCAGCAAAAACAGCGCGGACATGATATACGCAATCGTATTAAATAATATTTTGGAAAAGACAAACGTCCCCAAAGTCGTCACAAGCGCCCAAATCTCGTACAACGCAAGCAATAAAAACGTAAATCCCGCCGTGGAAATCAAGTTATCGTTAAGTTTGGACAATAAGCCGCGATAGGAACGTTTTCCGATACGGAAATGCTTTTCGAGCATAGCCGTCATCATCGACACGCAAACAACGATCAGGACGATCCCGAGGAAACCGAACACAACGGATTTCCATGAACCGAAATTGAGTATGGAAATCGCCCGAAACAGCCCGGAAAAAGTCAGTCGCTGCGGTTCGCTGCTAAAAAAGACTGCCAAAATCGAACGCAATGCGTTTTCATCCGTAGAAACGGACAGAAAAAACGCAGGGATAATCGCAAACGGCAATATGTATATTAAATTTTTCGCAATATATCTATTTGCTTTAACGGTATATTTCATAATTCTTTGCCTTCTCGATTATTATAACACAAAAAATCCGTACTGTAAAGAATTTTTTCAAAAAATACGCCGATAAAAATGTAGACGGTCGTATATTTTTTATTGCAAACGACGTAACGTTTCCATTACGTAATCCCCGAACTGCTCGCACGTGGCGCCCGTATCGCGACCGGTAATCGTATATTTCTTTTCCTCGAACGAACAAATATCGAGGGCACGTTCCAGCTTGTCCGCCCTATCCTGCAACCCTATATGCGAAAGCAACATAACGCATGCACGAAGCATAGAGCACGGGTCGGCATATTTGCCCCTTCCCTCGGTAACCATACGAGGCGCGCTGCCGTGAATCGCCTCGAACATAGCATACTTTTTACCGATATTCGCGCAGCCTGCCGTACCGACGCCGCCTTGGAATTCCGCCGCTTCGTCGGAAATGATATCCCCGTACAGATTCGGCAACAAAAGGACTTGGAAATCCTTTCTGCGCTTTTTATCTACGAGCTTTGCCGTCATAATATCCGCATACCATTCGTCCGTGACGATGTCTGGATACAAATCCCCGACCTTGTGACAATCTTCCAAAAAGTTCCCGTCGGTCGTTTTGATAACGTTTGCTTTCGTCACGAGCGAAACGCGGCGGAACCCGTTTTTCTGCGCATAATCGTACGCCAAACGAGCGATTCTGTCCGAACCTTGTTTCGTCGTCACCGTAAAATCCACCGCAAGGTCTTCCGTAATATTATACCCGGAAGAACCGATAGCGTACCCGCCTTCCGTGTTCTCGCGGAAAATCGTCCAATTTATCCCTTCTTCGGGGACTTTCACGGGACGAATATTCGCAAACAAATCCAACGCTTTACGCATAGCTACGTTCGCCGATTCGATATTCGGCATACCGCTCCCCTTTTGCGGCGTTGTCGTCGGACCTTTCAAGATAACGTGACAGGATTTCAATTCCGCCATGACGTCATCGGGAATCGCTTTCCCTTTCGCTATACGATTTTCGATTGTCAAGCCCTCGATATCCTTAAACGCCACCTTGCCTGCCGATACGAGGTCCGCCAAAATAAATTCCAACACTCGTCTTGCCTGCGCCGTTATGATAGGTCCGATACCGTCGCCGCCGCAAACGCCGATTTCGATACGATCGAGCGACGTATAATCGACAAAATCGCCTTGCGATTTCATATCCTCTATGCGAACAAGCTGTTCCGCCATCAATTTTCTGAATTTTTCGCACGCAATGTCCAGCTGCGCACCATATTTTTCCATATCCATTTTATACTTTCTCCTGTTTCGTGTAATTCAAACACCCGCCCGCCAACAAAATTTTTCTTTGACGTGCGGATAAATCCAAGCGCAACTTCGCTTGCCGTCCGTTGGTTTTATCGACGAGCGTCGCCTCCGAAGCAGAAGCCACCGCCTCGGCAAATCCGCGGATTTCCAACGAATCGCCTTCGTTGAATTTTTCATAATCGTCCGAATTTAGCAACGTCATCGGTACGATGCCGAAATTGATTAAGTTTGCCGCGTGAATACGCGCAAAGCTCTTTGCGACGACCGCCTTAATCCCTAAATACAGCGGCACGAGTGCGGCGTGCTCCCTCGAAGACCCTTGCCCGTAATTAGAGCCGCCCAAGATAATTCCGCCGCCTTTCTCTTTTGCTCGTTCGGGGAAATTTTTATCGCAAACGGTGAAACAAAATTCCGAAAGTTTCGGCACGTTGGAACGATACGGCAAGACCTTCGTCCCTGCCGGCATAATATGGTCGGTCGTAATATCGTCGCCCACCTTCAATATCAATTCGCACGAAAGTGTTTCCTGTGGAACTTTTCCTACGGGAATCGGCTTGATATTCGGGCCGCGTACCACCGTTACCTCTTGCATACGTTCCGCCGAGATCGGAAGTTCGATCAAATTATCGTTCGTCTTAAACTCGTTCGGCATTTCCAAAACGGGCGCTACGCCGAGTGTCGTAGGGTCGGTAAACACACCCGTAATCGCCGAAGCCGCCGCGGTTTCGGGGGAAACGAGATACACCTGCGCGTCCGCCGTTCCGCTACGAGCCAAAAAGTTGCGGTTAAACGTACGCAAACTGACGCCTGCCGATTGCGGCGAGAACCCCATACCGATACAAGGACCGCAAGCGCATTCCAAAATTCTTGCGCCTGCATCGATCAAATCCGCCAAAGCACCGCATTCGGCAAGCATCGCATAGACTTGCTTCGAACCCGGCGAAATGGACAAGCTCACGTTCGGATGCACCGTTTTCCCTTTGAGCATCGCCGCCACCGTCAACATATCCGCCAAAGACGAATTGGTACAAGATCCTATACAGATTTGATGTATTTTCATCCCCGCAAGCTCGGAAACGGACTTTACGTTATCGGGGCTGTGCGGACAAGCCGCCAGCGGTTTCAATTCGCTCAAATCGATCGTATACTCCGCGTCGTACAGTGCGTCGGCGTCCGAGGAAAGCTCTATCCAGTCGTCCTCTCTGCCCTCCGCTTTCAAAAACTCCCTCGTAATCTCGTCGGAAGGAAAAACGGAAGTCGTCGTGCCGAGTTCCGCCCCCATATTCGTAATCGTAGCTCTCTGCGGAACGGAAAGCGTTTTGACGCCCTCGCCGGAATATTCCACGATTGCCCCGACTCCGCCTTTCACGCTCAATCGGCGAAGTACCTCCAAAATGACGTCCTTTGCCCCGACGTAATCGGGAAGTTTCCCGAGAAGGTTTATTTTTATCATTTTCGGCATCGTAATATAATACGCGCCGCCGCCCATCGCAACCGCAACGTCCAAGCCGCCTGCCCCCATACCGAGCATACCGATTCCCCCGGCGGTAGGCGTATGGGAATCCGAACCGATTAACGTTTTTCCCGGTTTGGAAAAACGTTCCAAATGCACTTGATGGCAAATTCCGTTTCCGGGGCGAGAAAAACGAATACCGTGTTTTTTCGTCACCGTCTGAATATAGCGGTGGTCGTCGGCGTTTTCAAAGCCTGCCTGCAACGTATTGTGGTCTATATACGCCACGGACAGCTCGGTTTTTACCCTATCGATTCCCATCGCCTCGAACTGCAAATACGCCATCGTACCCGTAGCGTCCTGCGGAAGCGGTTGGTCGATTTTCAAGCCTATTTCGCAACCCGTTTTCATTTCTCCGCATACGAGGTGGTTTTTTATAATCTTTTGCGCTATCGTATATCCCATTTTTCTTGTTTACTCCTTCAAGTTCGGAAATTTCGTCGTACAGCGGGGATCCTTCGCGCACGCTTTCACCAGCGTTTCCAATTCCGCTTCCCCCATGACGGTCGTTCTGCCGTCTGCATACAACGCGTCGATTTCCGTTTTCAATTCTTGTACGATCCAGTCCTGTTTCGTAAGTTGCGCTTCGGGAGCGAGCTTATAATGTTTATTAAGC
Source organism: uncultured Clostridia bacterium (assembly GCA_964515795.1). Taxonomy (GTDB): domain Bacteria; phylum Bacillota; class Clostridia; order Christensenellales; family Borkfalkiaceae; genus Scatosoma. The sequence continues at coordinate 6,842 of CAZEVL010000026.1, forward strand.
CAATAGGCTATCCCCGCCAAACCCGAAGTATCGGAAACGGAAACTTCCGCAGGACGATTGAGGATTTTCTCCGTATCGAAAATATTGTAAATCTCCGCGTCTTTCATCATTCCGTCCGCGTGTACGCCCGCTCTCGTCAAATTAAACGCACTCCCCACGAACGGCGTCATCGGCGGAACGTCGTAACCGAGTTCTTTACGGAAATATTCCGCAATGTCCGTAATCGCCGTCGTATCCATGCCGTCCAACGTACCGCGCAAGGACGCATATTGCATAACCATCGCTTCGGTAGGTACGTTTCCCGTACGCTCCCCGATGCCGAGCAAGGAACAATTTACCGCGCTTGCCCCGAAAAGCCACGCGCTGACGGCATTCGCAACGCCCATATAAAAATCGTTATGACCGTGCCATTCCAACATTTCCGAAGTAACGTCGGAATAATGGTGCAACCCGTATACCAACCCGGGAACGCTTCGCGGAGGCGCGGCACCCGTAAACGGTACGCCGTATCCCATCGTATCGCACATACGGATCTTAACGGGGATATTCGCTTCGTGAGAAAGTTCCACCAATGCGTTCACGAACGGAACGACAAAACCGTACAAATCCGCCCGTGTCAAATCTTCCAAATGGCAACGCGGCGAAACTCCCGCCTCAAAAGCTTGTTTCACAACGCCGAGATAATGGTCGAATGCCTGTCTTCTCGTCATATTCAGCTTTTTGAAGATGTGGTAATCCGAACAACTGACCAAAATGCCCGTTTCCTTGATACCTATATTTCTAACCAGATCGAAATCCTCTTTCTTGGCGCGTATCCAAGTGGTAATTTCGGGAAACTTATAACCTAACGCCATACATTGTTCCAATGCGTCCCGATCCTTCTTCGTATAAACGAAAAACTCGCTTTGACGAATCAATCCCTTAGGTCCCCCGAGCCTTGCAATCAACTTATAGATATCTACGATTTGCTTCGCCGTATACGGCGCGCGCGACTGCTGACCGTCTCGAAACGTCGTGTCCGTAATCCAAATTTCTTTCGGCATGTTCATCGGCACTCGACGTTGGTTGAACGACGTTTTCGGTACTTCGTCGTACGGATATATATCCCGAAAAAGGTTCGGATTCTTTACGTCCTGCAAATCGTATTTATATTGATCTTGCTCCAACAAGTTGCTCATAGGATTAAATTCAATCATAGTGCGCTCCCATTTTATTTTTTGATTAAACGCTTTCTTAGTATCAATTTATTTGATTATAGCAAATAGAAAAGATTTTGTCAAGGGTTTACGCGCCCTTTCCTCAATTCCGCCAAGAAGCGTGCGTTTACGACGTCGAAAATCTTTTGCGAGCCGTATGCGATATAAAAAAGTGCAAAAATCTAAACGAAAAACAAAATCCGAGAGCAATAGAGCCCTCGGACAAACGCTTATTCGATTGTCTTTTTGGAAACCGTTTCAAAATGATACTTAACGATTCCCGAATCCACTTTGGAATAGAAGCCTCTTCCCCGTTCCAAGCGTACCTTTTCGTTCGATTGAAATTCGAAATAAAATTTTTGTTGATTCATAGCCGTCGGCGCGAGCAACGCCGCTTTCACCCCGTTCAAAAACCAATCGGGCATATCCGCGGTGTAATTGCAGACCGTGTCGAGCGACTTGCTTTTATGCGCGCTCCCTTGCGTTGCACCGTATCCGAGCGCAATCAAACAAACCGTCTTTTCGCCTTTGTTCTGCACCGCTTTGCTTTTTCCGTGCGTCATCGCCACCCAACAAGTGTTCAGTCCCAATTCTTGCGCCTTCAAAACCAATGCTTCTCCGTAATACCCCAACTTTTCTTCGAGGTCGGAAGATTTTTTCCCTACGAGCGCTATATAATTGTTCACGCCGCTGAATTTACCGTAGCGCGCCATAAAAGAATCGAAACATTTCGGTTCGTCGTACAATATTTGAATATGGAGTTGCGCATTTTTGTTGATACGCTTTACGGCTTCCTCTAAAATCGCTCGTTTTTCCTGCTCGATCGGCTGTGCGGTATATTGCCGTACACTGTGACGTTGTTGCATAATTTTCATTTTTTCCATTCTTAGTACCACCTATTATCGCTTTATTTTCTATGTCGTTATGTTTTTCACCACTCGATTTCGCCTCTGTCGGGCAACGTTTTCAGTATGTCTTTCGCCTGCTGGAACGTTGAAATCAACTTCTCGAACGCTTCCGTTTCCGAATCGAAACAGTAATAATTTTTCGTTCCCTCTTTACGTACTTTCACAATGCCTGCGTTTTTCAAAATTTGCAAATGATGCGAAACGGCGGGACGCGATAAATTGGTTTTTTCCGTAATTTCACAAACTCTGACGCCGTTGCAATTCCCGATTTTTAGCATTTCCAAAATTAAAAATTGCCTTGTTTCGTCCCCGATTGCGGTTAAAATGCGGGAGCAAGACGCAAAATCCTCCGCGAGCATCGAAACTTGTTTCTGTAAATCCATAGCATACCTCTCTTTTGCTTAAACGCTTAAACCGACACTATTATAACATATTCCGAGAAAAAAAGTACATCGGTAAAGAAAATCAAGACGATCGAACGTTCGAGTTCGAATCTTTTCTAAAAAGTTCATAAATATGGTAAAACAAAAACATATAAAACAATGAAAAATGTCGACAAAGAAAAAATTCCCTCGTCGACATTCTTATACAATAGTTTAACGTCCTGTAAGCGATACTTTATCTATGACCGCCGCGCGGACCTCCTCCGCGCGGTCCGCCGCCGTGAAATCCACCGCCTCGAGGTCCGCCGTGAGGGTGCATGGGACCGTGCATTCCGCCATGCGGCGGCATCGGATGCATTCCCATCGGTCTATGCCGTCCGAGAATCATATGCGGACTTCCGAACGGACGTCTGCAATACGGATCCAAGAAATATCTTCCGTTGTAATAGTACAGCTGCCGCGTCAATCCGCCGACTAAACTGACTGCGACCAACGTCCCGAGTATATTCCCGGTATTCGTCGTATTTGCCGTTGAAGCGGTTTGTCCGCCATAAGAAGTACCGTTCAAAGCCGTACCGCAGTTTTGACAAAACGATGCGCTGCTATCCACGCACGTACCGCAATTCGGGCAATAATTCGCCATATATGTTCCTCCGTATTTTTCTTATATCATATATAATATAGTAAAAAGAAAATAAAACCGTGTTAAAAAAATGAAAAAACGATGAATTTTTATAAATTTATTACGAATTATTTCAAAATATCGAAAATAATCTTTTTCATATCGTCGAGTTGCGCTTCCATTTCGCTCGCCAAACGAATCTGCGTGCGGCAACGAACGAGATTATGCCCTGCATATTTCGTCGCAAAATAGGTGTCGCCCGACAAATAATCCGTCAAGAAACGCATACCGCATTCGATCGTCATCAAATACGAACCGTACGGCAATAATTCCGCCTCGCGCGGGGTTATGCTGTCTTTCACGGCTCCGCAATAACCTTCGGCATAAACCTTGAAAAGTTCTATATCGAAATGTACTTTCGTCAAGTCCTTTTCGTCTTCCGCTGCGGTGGAAGCACCGAAACGAATGGAATCGCCGAAGTCGTACAACATCGAACCGGGCATAATCGTATCCAAATCGATTACGGCGCGAGCTTCCCCCGTTTCCGCGTCCATTAAAATATTATTGAGTTTTGTGTCGTTATGCGTAACGCGAAGCGGCAAAGAGCCGTCTTGCAAACCTGCCGTCGCGACGCCGTAGGTATTTTCGTGAGAGAGAATAAATTCGATTTCTTCTTTGCATTCCTTTGCTCTGTCAAAAGCGTCGGCTTCCAAAGCCGCTTTGAAATCGGCAAAACGCTTGGGCGTATCGTGAAAACGTTTAATCGTTTCCGTCAACTTGGACGCATCGAATTCCGCAAGATAATTTTGGAATTCCCCGAACGCCTTACCGGAGTTTTTGAAAACTTCTTTATCGCTTGCGGTTTGATACGTTACGGTATTCTCGATAAAATCGTATACGCGGTAGCAATCTTCCGCTTTCAAAAACGGCTTCCCTTCTTTCGTAGGAACAACGTTCAACGTTTCGATGCCTCGCGCACGCAAATGTTCGGTAACGCCGCAAATATTCGCCATAAGGCTGTCGGGGTCGGTAAATACGCGCGTGTTCATTTTTTGCATAATATATCTTTTTTCCGTCGTCGTCACCAACAGCGTAAGATTGATATGTCCTTCCCCGTAAGGACGTACGTCCGTAACTTCGCCGATTAAAGCAAAGCGTTCGGCAACCGATTTGTATTCTTTCATATATTCGTTCATGGTGTATGCTCCTAATGTTTTTCTTTTATTATACAACGCCTTTTGAAAATTGCAATACAAATTTTTTCGCTAATATTTGAGATTCTTTCACGAGTTTTCGCAACGAAATAATCATATAAAAGCAAAAAACGATTTACACGCGAGAAAATATTTGTTATAATAGGCGTATGGAAACACAAATAAAAAAATTTTACATGCATAAGATTTCCAATTTGCTGAATATACAGAAAATCGCTACGATTCATTATCAGGTACTTGAAAAAAACTATCTGTTCCCCGAAGAAAAGCACGATTTTTGGGAAATCAATTACGCGGATAAAGAGAACGTATACGTCGGCGTCGACGGAGAAAAAGTGCTGTTGCGACAAGGAGAAATTTTATTTATTAAGCCGAACCAACCGCATTTCGTCGAAAGCGGCGACAAAGAACCGAACCTCTTTATCGTTTCTTTCTCCTGCCATTCGGAATCCATGCGTTTTTTCTCCGAGAAGAAAAAATATTTCGTTCCCGAAAATTACAGATACCTTTTGCAGAATATCATGACTGAGGCGGACAACACCTTCGAATTGCCGGACTTCGACCCGAATTTGACGGAATTGAAGCTGAAAGAAAACGCCAATCTCGGCGGAGAACAGATTATCAAAAACGCTTTGGAAACCTTTTTGATTTATTTGCTTCGTAACGAGCAAAACCGCTCCTCCTCGCAAGAATTTTTCGTGTCGAAAATCGCGGATTCCTCGGAATTGCAAGACGAGATCGTACGGTTGTTGCAATCGAAGATTTACGGAAAATTCAAATTACAAGACCTGAGCGACGCTTTGCACTACGGCACGACGCACCTGTGTACCTTTTTTAAGGAAAAAACGGGTATGAGCATTTATCAAACGTATTTGAAGCTGAAAATCGACGAAGCCAAAAAACTCATTCGAAAAAACAAATCCTTTTCGGAAATTGCCGATTTGCTTTCTTTCGATTCCATTTCCACGTTTGCGTTCGTTTTCAAAAAACACGTCGGTATGACTCCCGGAGAATATCGAAACAGCATCAAATAAGAAAAAGACGTTCATTCTTTTCGAACGTCTTTTTTCGTTTCCGTAATTTCTCCGTTGCCGACGTTGAAAATACGGTCGGCAATTTGCAAAGCGGCAGGTCGATGCGTTACCAGTATGCACGTTTTGCCTTGCAACTTTTTAATATTTCGCAACAATTTTTGCTCCGTTTCTACGTCCAAAGCGGAAGTTGCCTCGTCCAACAAAAGAATCGGTCGATTGGAAAGCAACGCCCTTGCGATAGTCAAGCGTTGCAACTGTCCTTCCGACAGTCCTTCGCCGTTCTCTTGTAAAATCGTCTGCAAGCCGTCGGGTAATTCCCAAACGAATTCCGCGCAAGCAACCCGCAACGCTTCTTCGATCTCCGACTCCAACGAACCCTCGTCCCGAGGATTTGCAAAGAAAGTTAAATTTTCGTAAATCGTCCCCGAAAAAAGAAAATTTCCTTGCGGAACGTACGAAAAGAGTCCGCGCTCTTTCGCCGTAAGCGGCTCTGTACGCCCGTTTTTTAAGGTGAGATATATTTTTCCGTCCGTCGGAGTAAATACGTTTAAGAGCAACTTGAATATCGTGCTTTTCCCGGCACCCGATAACCCCGTCAGGCATATGACGTCCCCTTTCCGTATCGATGCGGACGCGTCCTCGAAAACGATTTCTCTTCCGTAGGTAAATCGAACGTTCTCCAATACGACGCCTGAAAAATCGTCGTATAAACGAAGTGTTTTTTCACCGTCCTGCTCCAAATGCTCGCAGGGCAATTCGTCCAGCTCCGACAAACGTTCGCCGCTGGCAAGGCGCGCGTAATACGCCGGGATTAAAGAAGAAAACGACGTAAGAGGATGTTGCAGCTGCATCAATAGCAAAATAACGGATAAAATAGAACCGTAATCGTCATTGCCTCGCAAAACGCTGACACTGCACCAAACGACCGCAAGAATCAAGCCGAAGTTGCTTAACAAGGAAAAAACGAAATTCATTACGGAATTTAAGCGATTCCGTTCCTGCCGCTTTTCGAAATACGACCGTGCAAAGCCTTTCGCTTTGCGGAAAGACTGTTCCTCCGCCCCGTACGCCTTTAAGGTCATAACGGAAGAAACGCCTTCTTGCATAAAAGATCTAAATTCCCCGTCTGCCTGCAAAACGTCTTTTTGCTTTTTCTTTATCGTTTTTCGAAACAACGCCGTAATTCCGCCTAAACACAAGCCGCTTATCACGTAAACGCCCGTAAACAACGGATCTATCGTCATAAGCGCGGCAATCGAGCCGACGCATTGCACCGCCATTTCGCAAACCGACGGCACGAAACCGACGGTGACGGAAACGACTTGCTGCACGTCCGTCGTCAAACGATTAAGCAAATCTCCGCTGTGATAAGTCTGCACTGCGGCGTAGTTCGACCGCAAAATTTTCGAAAACGTTTTCGCACGCAATTCGGAAACCATCTTCGCGCGTAAACGCTCGCTCGAATATCCGACCAAGGTTTTTAAGAAAATACGCAAAAACAGCACGCCCAACAAAACGCACGCAAACAGTGTCAAACGTTTCGAATTCCCGTCCGACGCGCTGTTTATAAGATAACGTACCGTATAGGCGAAAACGAGCGAAAAAAACGTTGACAGAGCAAGCGTACACGCTAAAAAGAGGATATGTCCCCGATAAGGGCGCATTTCCCCGTTTAACCAATTCTTTGCGTTTTGCGTAGTCGTCTTTTTCTCCATCGTAGCCTATTTCCTGCGTAAGATTTTTTTTGCCGTATCACGAAGCTTTGCTTTTATCCGTACGAAAAAACGACGAATTTTATAAGTTTTTACGCGACGTTCCGCATAACGAACGTATTTTTCGTCCGTACAAACTATATGTTTTCCCTTTCTGAAAAATTCCGTCAATACGCCTATGACGCGTTCCTCCTCGACGTATTCGTCGGCGTAACAATTATCGCCGCGAATAATATACGCTCCGTCAATCGGCTGCAAAACTCGATGCAGAACGTAATCGTTTCCGCGTTTATACAAAGCCACGTCCAAACGTCGTAACCGTTGCTCTTTTTTTTTGACGACGACCGTATCTCGACGATTTTTCAAAAGCGGCAACATACTGACGCCTACCGTCGGACCGACGTATACGCCGCGCTCCGACAAAACTTTTTCGATTGTCGTTATTTCCGATTGTTCCATAAACGATTATTCCGCAAACCCGTTTTTCAAAAGAATATCGGCAAAGCGTTCCACGTCTGCCCCCGCGCGTTCCTCGTCTACGTCATATTCGGAGCAAAGGGCGCGGACTCCGTCTTCCAAAGAATGCTCTTGCGAGTAAAAGTTCCATAAAAACGCACCCGTAGCGTTCAAATTGATCATTCCGTGAAAATGTTTGCTCATTTCACCTACGGGAACGACGACGTTGTCGCCGCCTACCGCACGAATGACAAAACCTTTTTTAATTTTCATATTGATGACTCCTCGATGTTTCGATATTTCTTGTTCGTCAACGCTTCGTAAGAAGTTTGCACGGCTTTTTCGGAAATGTCGCATCGCAATACGTACGAAGGCGTACCGCAAATGATTTTATCGATCAAATCCAACGTGGCGACGACGGTTTCTTCTCGCGTCGGCAACAGAACCTGCGTAAACAAACGACTGCTCGTTTCCGACTGCGTTAAAGCGCGTACGGAATTTTCTTTCGCCTGTTCCAAAAAACATAATCCTTTCAACGGCACGCTTGCTTTGCAACCGAGCCCCTCTTTGCCGTTCCACGGCGTACCATACACAACGAAACCCTGCCCGTCGAAATGCAAAATGGGCTTATCGCCGTTAATGACTCGCGTGCCTTCGACATATTGCAACCAAAGCCGCGTATGCGTGGATTTTCCCGTACCGCTTTTCCCTAAAAACGCATAACCTTCGCCGTCGCATTCCAAAACGGAAGCATGTAGCAAAAGTCGCGAGAAACGCGGCATTTGCAAACAAATACTGCGATACAAACAAATATTTTCGATATATCCGTCGGAAAATTGCGCCGAATTCTTTTTTTCTTCGGCAAATTCCTCGTCGGAAACAGTCGCCGTAAACGCTGCCGCGGACGTTTGATCCGTAGAAAGATATTCCCGACAAAATTTTGTGGTATACGCATATCGATTGCATATCTCGACGCGCAAACCCGCTATCTCATAAATCATACGATCCCTATTCCGTCAATAATTGCTCGTCCACTCGTCGTAACTTTTAGAAACCGAACTCCGTTCGTTTTCCGTATCCGCGCGAGAAGCAAGCGCCGTTGCCGTTGCGGCAATCACCGCGACGGCACAGCAAACCGTTAAAAGGCAAATCAACCCTTTTCGATTGATAAAAAAGTTTTTTTTCACGATAAGCCCCGCTTATATGCGTACGTCGCCCTTTTCCCCGAGCAAATCCGCATGTTTTTGTAAAATCGGATCGATCTCCGTTTCGATAAATTCCCGTGTTTGCGAAGGCGCTCTTCCGATGAATTTTTTCGCGTCGAGAATATCGTCGAGCTTACCCCAAACGGGAGCGAACGTTTCGTCTTGCTTAATAAGCTCTATTAAATTGTTTTCTCCGCCTTCCGCCTTGACGTTATGCCCCGCTTCCATCGACAAAACACGAATCCGTTCGTGAAGTTCCTGACGATTTCCGCCCGCTTTCACGCATTCCATCATAATATTTTCCGTCGCCATAAACGGCAATTCGGCACGAATATGTTTTTCGATGACTTTGTCGTATACGACAAGGTTTTCCGCAACGTTCATATAGATATTCAAAATGGCGTCTACGGACAAAAACGCCTGCGCGTTGACGATACGACGATTTGCCGAATCGTCCAAAGTCCGTTCGAACCATTGCGTAGAAGCCGTCAACGCACTGTTTACCGGCAAGGAAATGACATATCTTGCCAGAGCGCCGATACGTTCCGAACGCATCGGGTTACGTTTATATGCCATCGCCGAAGACCCGATTTGGTTCTTTTCGAACGGTTCCTCGATTTCTTTCATATTTTGCAAAATACGAACGTCGTTGGAGAATTTATACGCACTCTGTGCGATTTGCGAAAGCACGCACAGCAAATTGTAGTCGAGTTTTCTCGGATATGTTTGCCCCGTCACGCCGTAAACTTTTTCATAACCCATTTTGGCTACGACGCGGCGTTGCAATTCTTTCACCTTTTCTTCGTCGCCGTTAAACAACTCCAAAAAGCTTGCTTGCGTACCCGTCGTGCCTTTTACGCCGCGAAGCTTGATACACGATTTTGCATGCATAAGGTTTTCGTAATCCATTTCCAAGTCTTGCAACCAAAGCGTTGCGCGCTTTCCCACCGTCGTGAGTTGCGCGGGCTGTAAATGGGTAAAACCGAGCGTCGGCATATCCTTATATTTTAAGGCGAACTTTTTCAACTTGTCCATGACGTTGACGAGCTTTTTCAAAAGAATATCCAAAGCTTCGTCAAGCATAATCGCCTCTGCGTTGCAGTTTACGAAACAGCTGGTCGCGCCGAGATGAATGATGGGCATTGCCTTTTTGGCATACGCGCCGTACGCCTTTACGTGCGCCATAACGTCGTGGCGAACATCTCTCTCGTATTGCGCCGCCAAATCGTAATCGATGTCTTCGGCATATTTCTTTAAGTCGTCTACCTGTTCTTGCGTGACGTTCAGTCCCAATTCCATTTCCGATTCCGCCAACGCGATCCAAAGTTTTCTCCAAAGTTTGAAACGCTTTTCGTCGGAAAACGCATGCTGCATTTCTTTGCTTGCATATCGAGTGATCAAGGGGTTGTTGTAAACGCTGTTATCCATTTTGCAGTCCTCTTTCGTTTATGCTTTTATCGGTTCGCCGTAACTTTCCCCGAAAGTTTCCGCCGTGACGGATTTCATCTTTTGTTCCTCAAACGGTTTGTCGTACCAATCGGTTTTCGTTTCCGCAATCGCATCGACCGTTTCCATGCCTTCGATTACTTTACCGAACGCCGCGTATTGCCCGTCCAAATAGTCCGCGTCGGCATGCATCACGAAAAACTGCGAACCTGCGGAATCCGGATGTTGCGCCCTTGCCATGGACAACACGCCGCGAACGTGCGCGACATCGTTCTGCTTAAAACCGTTGCCGGAAAATTCGCCGGGAATATGATACCCGGGGCCGCCCGTACCCGTACCGTTGGGATCTCCGCCTTGAATCATAAACCCCGCGATTACGCGGTGAAAGATCAAACCGTTGTAAAATCCTTTATTTACAAGCGATAAAAAGTTGTTGACCGTGTTGGGGGCTTTATCGGGATAAAGCTCCGCCTTGAAAGTTTTGCCGTTTTCCATTTCAAATGTAACGATGGGATTCATACTGTTCACTCCTATTCTTCGTATTTTTCTACTTTTACGTTGGCTTCGTCGAAAAGCCGCAACGAAAATTCGTCCGGGTAGCCGTTTTTGTAAACGACGCGCGATATACCCGCATTAATTATGATTTTTGCGCATATCACGCAAGGTTGATGCGTACAGTAAAGCGTTGCGCCGTTGATGTTTATACCGTACTTCGCCGCTTGCACGATGGCGTTTTGCTCGGCGTGAACGGCAAAACAAAGCTCGTGTTGCGTGCCGCTGGGAATCTCCAGTTTTCTACGCAGACACTCGCCTTTTTCTTCGCAACTGCGAATTCCTGCCGGCGCGCCGTTATAACCCGTCGTCATAACGCGTTTGTCTTTTACGATGATCGCGCCGACATGGCGGTTTTCTTGATAACAACTCGACCAGCCGGCAACGGTTTCCGTCAATTCCATAAAACGTTTGTCCCATTTGCTCAATGCCATAACACAACGCTCCTATCCGTAATCGTTATTTATTATAGCATGTTTTTTTACAAAAATCAATCCTTTGCGGACATTTATTTTTTAATTGACGAACGAAAAGAAACTTTTTCCGAAAAGTAGCAATTTTTTCCGTTTTTTCTGTTTGACGGACAAGAAAAACTGTTTATAATATACGTGTATAAAAAATAACGGTTTTGCAAAGCAAAGCCAAATCGGAGGATGTAGAACCATGAATATTAAACCTTTATTCGACAAAGTAGTCGTAGAAAGCGTTACCGTTGAAGAAAAAACCAAAAGCGGTTTCTTTCTTCCCGCTTCCGCGCAGGAAAAACCCCAAACCTGCCGCGTCGTAGCCGTCGGCCCCGGCGGCGTTATCGACGGTAAAGACATCGTTATGCAGGTGAAGGTCGGCGATAAAGTCCTCTGCGCACAATACGCAGGCTCGGATTTCAAAGTCGACGGAAAAGAATTTACGATTTTGAAACAGAGCGATATTCTCGCTGTCGTCGAAGACTAAAAAAATAATCAAGAAAGGAGATAATCATTATGGCAAAACAGATTAAATACGGCGAAGACGCGCGCAAAGCGTTGGAAGCCGGCGTAAACGTACTTGCGGATACCGTTAAAATCACCCTCGGCCCTAAGGGCAGAAACGTGGTTTTGGATAAAAAATTCGGTGCGCCCCTCATCACGAACGACGGCGTAACGATCGCTAAGGAAATCGAATTGGACGATCCCTTTGAAAACATGGGCGCGCAGCTCGTAAAAGAAGTATCGACCAAGACCAACGACGTTGCCGGCGACGGTACGACGACCGCGGTCGTTTTGGCACAGGCTATCGTAAGAGAAGGACTGAAAAACCTTGCCGCAGGCGCAAATCCCGTCATTTTGAAAGATGGTATCAAAAAAGCCGTCGATACGACCGTTACGCATTTGAAGAGCATTTCCAAAGCAGTGGAAAGCCAGAAAGCAATCGAACAAGTCGCTTCCATTTCGGCAGGAGATCCCGAAGTCGGTTCTTTGATCGCAAAAGCGATGGAAATCGTCGGTAAAGACGGCGTTATCACCGTTGAAGAAGGCAAATCCATGCATACGGAATTGAATACCGTAGAAGGTATGCAATTCGACCGCGGTTATGCCTCCGCGTATATGGTAACGAATACGGATAAAATGGAAGCCGTACTCGAAAACCCTTACATTTTAATCACCGATAAGAAAATTTCCAGTTTGCAGGAAATTCTTCCCGTCATCGAACCTCTTGCACAGCAAGGCGCAAAATTGCTGATCATTGCCGAAGACGTAGAAGGCGACGCTCTCGCTGCCCTCATCGTCAATAAATTGAAAGGCGTATTCAATTCCGTTGCGGTAAAAGCTCCCGGTTTCGGCGACAGAAGAAAAGAAATGCTTCGCGACATCGCTATTTTGACGGGCGGCGAAGTGATTTCCTCCGACTTGGGTTTGGAATTCAAGGACGTTACTCCGAATATGTTGGGTAGAGCGGCAACCGTACGCATCGACAAAGAAAATACGACGATTGTCGGAGGCGCAGGCGACGCGGCGGCAATCAAAGATCGTATCGCATCCATCAAATCACAGATTGCGGAAACGAAATCCGACTACGACAGAGAAAAACTGCAAGAACGTCTTGCGAAACTTGCAGGCGGCGTAGCGGTAATCAGCGTCGGCGCGGCAACCGAAGTAGAGATGAAAGAAAAGAAATTACGTATCGACGACGCTTTGGCTGCAACCAGAGCGGCTGTGGAAGAAGGTTACGTTCCCGGCGGCGGTACCGCCCTCCTTTCCGCTATTCCGAGCGTGAAAAAATTGATCGCTTCGATGAACGGCGACGAAAAAACCGGTGCTTCTATCGTGCTGAAAGCTTTGGAAGAACCTATCAGACAAATCGCAAAGAACGCAGGGCTCGACGGTTCGGTCATCGTAGACAAAGTCATCAATGCGAAGAAGGCAAATTATGGTTTCGACGCGCTCAACAATAAATATTGCGACATGGTAGAAAGCGGTATCATCGATCCGACCAAGGTTACCCGTTCCGTATTACAAAACGCAGCGTCCGTTGCCTCCACTTTGTTGACGACGGAAAGCATCGTAACGGATATTCCTACCCCTCCCGCGCCCATGGCTCCTGCCGGCGGCGATATGGGCGGCATGTACTAACGTCAATTTTCAGAAATCATTTTCTGATGAACCTCCTAACACGAAAAGGAGCGACCGCTTTTGCAGTCGCTCCTTTTCTTTACCGAATGTTTTCCAAAATCAATTTGTCCGCAACGAGCGCGATAAATTCGCTGTTTGTAGGCTTTTCCGAACCTAAGTAAATTCTCGTCCCGAAAATAGCGTTGACGGCGTCGATTCGTCCCCTGTTCCAAG
>CAZEVL010000027.1:0-20032 GCA_964515795.1 uncultured Clostridia bacterium
AAGCTGGCATTGTAAAAATTCTCCTTGTCTAATAATTCTTTTTTGTTCTTGTCCGCTTGCGTCGCCCGACTGCAAGCAGATATATTCGATACGCCGTCTCCCGAAAAGCTTATGCCGAGGCTTGTCCGTTCTTTGGCATATCACAAAAAAGAGCGAGTTAAAACAACCCGCCCTTTCATGCTTGCTTACTTTCTCAATCCCAAAGCTTCTACGATCGCTCTGTATCTTGCGATATCTTTTTCTTTCAAATAGTCCAACAAACCGCGACGTTTACCGACCATTTTCAAAAGTCCGCGACGGGAGTGGTTGTCCTGCTTATGAACTTTCAAATGTTCGTTCAAGTGATTGATTCTCTGCGTCAAGAGCGCGATTTGTACTTCGGGAGAACCCGTATCGCCTTCATGCGTAGCATACTTTGTAATGATTTCGTTCTTTTCCATTTTTTTATCCTCCTAATGGAATATTATCTCGTACCGCTGAGCAAACCGTGGAGAATCGAGCCGCTCAGACAGCCGTTTATATTATTTTACCATATTCTTTTCGGAATGTAAATCAAATCCCGATCGTTTTTCATATTTTTTTACGATTTTTCAAAAAATTTTCTGCGCTTTTCTATCATTGCGTCCACGCCGTCGATATACGTTTTCAGATCCTTTTGCGAAGCACATCGGGTAATCAATCCCTTGTCGTTATACACGCGTTTAGATACGGCATTTGCCCCTACGGCAAGGTTATCCGCGGTTTCTTCCATAATATCCACGTTATACACGCATGCTTTGTTCGGTTTCGTCCAACCCACGTTTTCGTTGTTGCCCACTTGATATTTTTGACGGTACATATAATAAGGCGCATACTCGGCTTCGCTTAAAATTTCACGCGATAAACCTACCATTTCCGAGATACAATCATTCTCCAAATAGGCAGTTTCCTCTTTTAGCAAATCTTCTTTCAGTTTCGCCCCGGACTTCAACGACAAACAATGCACAGTAATGTTTTCCGCCCCCGTTCGTACCGCCTTTCGGACGCTCGTTTCAAACGTTTCGACGCTTTCGTCCGCAAGTCCGGCAATCAAATCCACGTTGACGGCGAATCCGTATTTTTCCGACAATTCAAACGCGCGATAGATATCCGCTTCCGTGTGTTTTCTTCCGATTTTACGCAACGTTTCATCCGAAAAAGACTGCGGATTGATACAAATTCTATTCACACCGAATTCTTTCAAAAGCGACAATTTTTCGTCCGTAAACACGTCCGGTCTGCCCGCCTCCACGGTATATTCGCAAAGACCGCCCTGTGCCTCGAAAATAGGCGCAATCGCTCGTAAAACTCGCCGCAATTCAGCCTCGTTCAGCGCAAACGGCGTTCCGCCGCCGACGTAAACGCTCCGCAGCCGCCCCACGCTTTCCCGTGCCGCGGACAACTCCTTTTCCAGACAATCCAAATACGACGGCAAAAACGCACGCGTCTTTTCGATCGGCGCGGTGATAAAAGAGCAATATGCGCATTTCGTCGGACAGAAAGGAACGGAAACGAATAAATCGGTATTGCCGTCTTTTTTTTCGTATACTCCCTCCTGCGTTTTCAAAATATCGGCAACGAGCCGAATATTCGCCGAAGAAACGCCCATCTTTTCAAACAACGGAACAAACGATCTGCCTTGTTCCGTTTCCGAATACGCCAACTTCGTCGGGCGAATCCCCGTCAATGCGCCCCAAGGCATTTTTTCACCGTATTTTTCGCTCAAAATTTTATACAGGGACAATTTCGCATAGCGACGTTCCAATCGTTTATATTCCAATTCGTCGCATACCTGCCCCTCATCCTTAAATGCAAAAGGCTCTCCGTCCACCGAAAAATCATTATAAAAAACATTCTTTTCGAAACGGAAAGCATGTCTGAGCTCCTGCGGTCGCTTTCTAAACAACCGTACCACGTCCAACAACTCGTTCTCCAAAAATTCGCAATTCGTAATAAACATCGATTACCTCGTCATAAACGGATTATTCTTCCGTTCGCATTCCAACGTCGTTTCTTCGTTATGCCCCGCATACACGGGCATATCCCCGTCCAACGCAGCCAAACGTGCCAAACTGTTTCGCATATCCGCAATGCTCCCCGTCGGGAAATCCGTCCTGCCGATACTTCCCGCAAACAGCGTATCCCCCGTGAACAAATACCTGCCCCCGTCCTCGTCCGTCACGAGGTAGCAACAGCTCCCCGAAGTATGTCCCGGCGTCAAGAGCATCCGAACTTTCACCCCCGACAACTCGATTTCTTCGTTGTCGGACAACGTTTTATCCACAATAAAATGCACGCGCGGTGCACCGAACGCGTCGAACAGATCCGCACTTGTCCCCACAAGCGTTTTTTCCTTTTCCGAACAATACACCTTTGCACCGCTCTTTTGCAAAACCTCTACACCGCCGACGTGATCGAAATGACAATGCGTCAGCAAGACGTATTTCGGCGTTAAGCCGCGTCGAATCAGTTCGGCTTCTACACGAGTTTGCGCAGGATCGATTACGACCGCCTGCCGATTCGATCCTGCCAAAATATAGGTATTCGCCCCGAAACCGCGAGGCGGAAGTACGATAAGTTGCATAATAAGACACCTCTTATAGACCGATTGCGCCGCAAAAGCGACGCAATACGCTTAGGACAACGAAGTATTACGATGCACTTCGTAAATTCGTTTGTCGGACTGCATTTTTTTAATAAGCTGATCCACTTCCAAAATATCCGAAAAGGAAACGGAAGCCTCCAAAATGGCGTCGTGGTTTCTGTCAATCCTGCCGTTGAGCGAAGCCACCGACAAGCGCATTTCCGATACTACCGAAGACAAAACGGACATCGCCGCGCCTTGATCGGTCGCTCGAATGGAAATATTGGCGTTGTAGCGTTGTTTTGCGCCCGCCTCGATTTGCCAATCCGCCGACAGCAAACGCTGTTTTTCCACACCCCGAAGATTGGGACAATCCGCACGATGAATGACCGTACCCCTGCCCCGAGAAGTATAACTGATAATCTTATCCCCCGGCACGGGCGAACAGCAACCTGCAAAATGCACCAATATACCCGACTGCCCGTTCACCAACACGCCGCCGGGGGCTTTTCTTCCGTCCGTACGAAGCTCGAATCCGTGCGGCGTTTCTTTGCGGTAAAAATCAATCAACTTGAATAAAATTTGATTGACGGAAATAGAACCGTACCCCACCGCCGCAAACATTTCGTCCTGCTCGGTAAAGGAAAATCGTTCGCATATGCGCTGAAAGCTTTCCGACGTCAACAATGCCGATAAAGTATATCCTTTTTTTCTCGCCTCTTCTTCCAGTTTTAACTGCCCGACGCGAATATTCTCTTCTTTCAGTTCGTTTTTATAAAATTGCCGAATCTTCGCCTTTGCGCTCGACGATTTGATAAACTTCAACCAATCTCGCGAGGGACCTTTGGAATTGGGCGAAGTGATGATTTCCACCACGTCGCCGACCTCCAACGTCGTCGTCAGCGGCACGATTTTCGAATTAACCCTCGCCCCCGTACAACGATTTCCGACTTCCGAGTGAATGGCATACGCGAAATCGACGGGCGTCGCCTCCGGCGGCAACGAAATGACCTTACCGCGCGGCGTGAACACCAACAATTCGTGACTGTACAGCTCCGTTTTCAGGGCGTCGATAAACTCTCGGGAATCCTTCAAGTCGCCCTGCCATTCCATCACTTCTCTAAGCCACGTCAAACGGTTTTCGAAATTATTGTCCGCTTCTTCCGTCCGCCCTTCCTTATATTTCCAATGCGCCGCGATACCGAACTCCGCAATGCGATGCATTTCTTCCGTTCGAATCTGTATTTCGAACGGCTGTCCGTATCTCGTCATAACCGTCGTATGCAGCGATTGATACTTGTTAGGCTTCGGCGTAGCGATATAGTCTTTAATGCGCCCCGGGATGGGTTTCCACTTTTCGTGGATACGCCCCAGCACCGTATAACATTGGCTGATGTCTTTCACGATAACGCGCACCGCCGTCAAATCATAAATTTGATCGAGTGTTTTTCCCTTGTTCTTCATCTTTTTATAGATGGAATAAAAATGCTTCGGTCGTCCGAACACCTCGCCTTCTACGTTATCCGCCTGCATCAGCTCTTTAATCTCGTTTACGATGCCGTTTACGAACTCTTTACGTTCCGACAAGCGTTCCCGTACGTTGTACACAAGATATTCGTACGCTTCGGGATCGAGATACTTCAAGCACAAATCCTCCAATTCGCACTTAATCTGCGACACACCGAGTCGCCCTGCCAACGGCGCGTAGATATCCAGCGTTTCGTTTGCCATGCGTTGCTGACGCTCGTAGGAAAGGAAATTGAGCGAACGCATATTGTGCAGCCGATCGGCAAGCTTTATAATGATAACGCGCACGTCTTTCGCCATAGCCACGAAAATTTTTCGGAAGTTTTCCGCATTTTCGTCCTCTTTGGACTTAAAGACGATTTTTTCGAGCTTCGTGACGCCGCCGACAAGCGCAAGCACCTCGTCGCCGAACTCTCGCTTGATATCGTCCGATGTCGCAGACGTGTCCTCGATGACGTCGTGTAAAAGCGCCGCGGCAATCGTCGCGGCGTCCAAGCCCAAATCCATCAAAATATCCGCCACCGCGCACGGATGGATAAAATACGGCTCTCCCGAGGCTCGTTTTTGATTGCTATGCGCGCGTTCGGCAAAACGGTACGCCCTTTGTAGCATTTCGTTATCCGAGGGCGCATACAATCGTTTGATTTTATTCAATACTTCTTCCATTTGCCCACCTCATATCTATCGATCAGCACTCTTGCAAACCGCAAATCTTTTTGTATATCAAAGAATCGTTCAATTCCGCCTTTACCCCACGGTAAACGGTCAACCTGCCGCCGTTAAACGCCACTAAACCCAATTCCCGAAAAACGTTCAACGCGAAAATAAATTCCTTCCTGTCAAAACCCAATCCGCCGCAAGACTCCGTTACCTCTTCCACGTTCTCCCCGAACAAATTGTTACACTCCCGACGAAGCGTAGAGAAAATTTCCAATAAACTTTCCCTCGCCGTTTCCAACGCAGAGAACATTTTGTAACCGCAAATATCTCGATTGACGAATACCTGCCTACCCTCTAATGCCGCAAGATTAAAATCGGAAGGCGTGTCCAAGAAGATAAAATCTCGGTAGCCCGCCAAGTCCGCGTCCGTCGCAGGCGAAACGATCAACATATTCGCCAAGCTCCGTGAGGACGGATAAAATAAATCGCACCCGAACTTTTCCAAGCCTTTATAGAATTGTAGCGTTCGGCGATCGGAGGCAATCAAACACGTTCCGTAAAAACAACGTTCTTGCCTTTCCGTAATCATTTCCTGAATCTCCGCCGTTGACAAAAAGGTCTTTTCCACCGACGGACAGACGGCATACGTACGCGTAATGGCGTTGGAAAAAATATTTTCCGCCGTGGACTTTCCCGTACGCCCGTCGTATAACAGATCTCGTACGTAACCCTTTACGGATTCCCTGCCCTTGAATTTAGATATATTGATATCGAAAATAAAATTCTTGCGAACGTCGCTTTCGATAATTTTCAAATTTTTCGCGCCGGAAAAATACATCAAATCCAACACGTCGCTTCGAATCGAAATATGCGGCGACATCGGTTTTACGGTCCGCGCCGAACACGCCCCTGCGGTTAAAACGAACAAAGGCGCTCTAAACCCGACGCCGCAAGGCTCCAAGGCGAACAATTCGCGTGCAAACTTTTCGGATACGGGCTCGGAAAGCGTTTCGCATACGGGAATGCGCTGTTCGAAGTCCGCCTCGGTATACGTACCGGAAATTTCTCGATTCAACGCCGCTTCCAAGGCATCGAAATTTTCATATAGAATGTTGATACCCGCCGCCTGCGCGTGTCCGCCGAATTCCTCGATGTATTGAGAGCAATTCTTCAAAGCCTTAAATATATTGACGTTTTCAATACTCCGCGCGCTCCCTTTCAGCGTATCGCCGTTTCGAACGAACAGCAAAGTCGGACGGTTGTATTCCTCCGCGATTTTCGCCGCAACGATGCCGACAAAGCCTGCGTTCCAATTTTCGTCCGAAAGCATAATCACGCTGCCGTATGCGCCCTTTTGCAGAAGCTTTTTCTTCGCCGCTACATACAGCTCCTCGCAATATTTTTGACGCTCCGTATTATATAGACACAACTTCGTCGCCAAATCGTAAATTTCCGCCTCGTTTTCCGAAATAAACAAGCGAAAAGCAACCTGTGCGTCGCCCATTCTGCCTGCGGCATTGACCTTAGGCGCAACCGTAAACGCAAGCGTTTGCGCCGTCACGCCGCCCTCGTTTCCCTTAGAAAGCAACTGCGCCAAACAGGGACGAGGTTTTCGATTAAACAGCTTTAACCCTTCGCTGACGATATCTCGATTTTCACCGAGCAACGGGACGCTGTCCGCCACGGTTGCGAGCGTCGCAAAATCCAAATATTTATACGCTTCCGTACCGATCAACGCACACGCCACCTTAAACGCAACGCCTGCGCCGCAAAGATTGTCGTACGGATAATCGTCCTGCAATTTCGGATTCACGATAACGCAATCGGGCAAAATTTCGGGAAGTTCGTGGTGGTCGGTAACGATAGCGTCCGAGCCGAGCTCATAAATATACTGCACTTCTTTCGCGCAAGAAATACCGCAATCGACGGTAATGAACAATTCCGGATTGCAATCCTCGAAAATCCTATCCACAACCTCTTCGGAAAGTCCGTAGCCGTCCGCGCGCTCCGGAATATACACGTGCGCATCGATGCCGAACTCCCGTAAGGCGTGGTACATAATCGCCGAAGCGCAAATGCCGTCCGCATCGTAATCGCCGAACACGGCAACCACCCTGCCCTCGTCACGGGCGGTAGTCAACATTTCCACCGCCTCTTTCATACCGCGCATCAAAAACGGAGAAAGAAAATTCTTTTCGGACGGTTTCATAAACCGCCGAATCTTTTGCGCCGTATCCACACCGCGCGCATATAAAATCCGCACGATCTGCTCCGAATAGCCCGTTTCTTCGGCAAGAACGCCTATCGTATTCAGTTGTTCTGCCGTAAAGACGTATTCAGGAACAATCTTCTTCATCGTATACTTTCTCCGATTAAAAATTCGAGGGCGGTGGGGATTGCCCCGTCCGCCCCGATTTATTTTACTTTTGTTTTTTTACTCCGCTTCCGTTTCGGAAACAGGTTCGGTTTCCTCAGCCGCAGGGGCTTCTTCCGCTTCGGTCGATTCCTCTGTCTCTTCAGCCGTTTCTTCCACGGGTTCCTCCACGGGAGTTTCTTCCGTAGTTTCTTCTACAGGAGCTTCCTCTACGAGAGCTTCCGCTTTTTTCTCGTATACTTTCTTTTCTTTCGTGCTTGTTTTCTTTGCACCTTTATATTCGTTTTTGCTTGCGTTTTCCATTGCTTTTTTCTTAAAAGGAACATACAACGCAGGAATATACGCAAGTCCCAAGAAACATACGATAACTACGGCAAGAATAGCCATAATCGCAAACCATACGATCGTAGAAAGCGCACCCGAGCCGATCAACGACGCTACCGCAACGATAACCAAAGCCGCAATCGTGCAAATGCCGAACGCTTTAATCTCCTTGGCGGGAATACCGTTCCCTACGATTTCTTCCGCGTCGTCGCCTTGTACGGAGTTGCTCTTCGAAACGGTCAACAAGGCGAAAGCCGCACCGATTGCCGCACCGATCGCACCGATATAAAGGATAGCGTTGGTAACGGGAATACGAACGAGCAAAATCAATTCCGTAGGCAATACAGAACCGAGAAGGGCAACAATCGCAACGACGATACCCGCACCGATATGATAACGAATCGCGGTATACGCAAACGCAAGAACCGCAAACACTGCGAGCGCAATCGACGCGCGCAACGTCGTACCTTTCGCAGAAGCCGCCAAAACCGATTCGCTACCGGTGGTAACGTCGATGAAAGCACCTTCCAATTCGTTGCCTTCCTGCATTTTTGCATTCAAGTTATTTCTAACGTTTTCTTTAACAGTCGTCAAATCCGCGTCTGCATCGAATACGAACACGATTTCGCAATTATCGCCGGACATATCGCCCTTCATCGTATATTTCGCGTGTACGTCACCGAACGCTTTTTCGCATGCTTCTTCCACGACGTCCAACTTCGTATTGTATACGTATCTGTTCATACTGACGGTTAACGTATTGACGTCCTTCATAGACGCACTCTTGTTTACGCCGAAGACGGCGCAAATTACGGCAGCCGCAATCAAAACGAGCCCGATAACAATCGACCAAACTTTACATTTTTTTACACTGTTCGTCATCTTATTCATCGTCCTCATCCTCCCTTACGAAACGGAAAAATTTATACTTATTCTTGCTCGCAGACAACATAAGGAAGTTTACGGCTCTGTTCCAAAGCAAGTTGCAGAACGCCGCCGCCAAGATGCAAATGATTGCCTGCAATGCGAACGTATGCAAACCTGCCGCGCCGAACAACGACGCAACCGCACCGAGCAACAAAACCGCATAAACGTCTACGACGTTCCAAATCGTCTTGTTAAAACCGTTCTTTACGGAAGATTCTATCGTTTTACCGAGGTTGAATTCTGCCTTTATCGCATTATAAATATGTCCGTTCAACACGTTTACGAGCAACAAGCCGACGAGGAACGCAAGGATTCCGCCGAGTGTAACTTCGAATACGGCTTTCGTAACGAACGCATAACACATACCCACGATAATCAGATACGATACCGTCGTATAGCCGCTTACCGTACCGAAACCGCCCATTTTTACGACGGAATATACAATCGACGCAACGATTACGATTGCCAACGCAACGTACAAAACGTCGAGCGTATTTTCCCCGAATACGGGTGCAAACGTTCTGATATCACTGGTCGAAACCGAACGGAATTCGATATCGAAACCGCCGTTTTCATACAGGGAATCCAACAAAACGCAAAGCGTTTCTACGTAAACTCGGTTGGTCGTATACTGAAGGGGCACCATCACCACGTTGTCATCGTCGATTTGATCGCTGTAGACGGACAACATCGTTTCGCCGCCGATCGTAAGATCCAACGTCGTCGCGTCGGAAGAAGAATCGGAGCTTGCCGTCAAGCCGCTCTTCACTCTTTCTACCATTTCTTTGCCTTTTGCCGTAAATTGAATTTTGAGATAGGTCACTTCGTAACTGTTCTTTACGGAGAAACTCTTAATCACGTCGGTGATCGAAGATTCCTTCCCTTTCAACTCGTCAACGACCGAACCGCCGGACGACAAGGAAAGTTCCCCCGTCAAAGCGAACTGCGAAAATACCGTGCCGGCATTCTGTTCGGAGATAGGAAGTTCCACACGAATCGAATAATCGTCCACAACCGATACGCGATAATCGGAATATCCGTTGCTCGCGTAACGATCGGCGATTTCTTTCGCCGCCGCGTCGAATGCGGTTTTGAAGTCCTCCGTGACTGCGTCACCGTTCACGATGCTTTCCTTTTCCAAATACAAGCCCTTGTGTTGAAGGTAGGAATCGGCATATTCCTGCTGTTCTTCGCCTTCCAACATTTTGTAGTTGTTTTCGTATTCGGTTTCGGAAATAACGCCTTCCGGATAATAATATGCGTAATAACCGCCGCCGAGATCTGCGCCCAAATCGTATTGATTCGCTGCGGCATTCCATTCCTTTACGGTTCCGGGAATCGCAAAAGAAGGACATACAGTCAGTGCGCACAATACGACCATAACGATGGTAAGCAAAACCATAAGTACCACCGATTTTTTCTTGCCCATTGATAGCCTCCTGTGTCTCGGATTGTTTCCGAGTTACAATGTTACTTGTATATTATACATTATTTTTTATAGCTTCGTCAAGTCATAAAGACGAAGTTATGCGATTTTTTTATGCTTTTACAAAAAAATCGCCCTTTTTGCTCGTTTTTCGTACGCTTATTCTTCCGTAGACCGAGCCGATTTCTTTTCCGCAAGAATATGCATAGCGCACTCCACGCGTTTCTTCATCATGGCACAGGTCATTTCGTACGGCTCGTCTATATCGCCGTTGAAATTGTAGTTATTTGCACTGCATCCGCCCGAACAAATAAACTTCGCAAAACAATTTTCGCATTTCTTCCGGGTAAACAAACAGGAATTTTTGAATCGTTCCCGAATGTCGGGACGGGTAATTCCTTCCGTCACGCTCCCCATACGGAACTCTTCCTTGCCCGCAAACTGATGGCATGGATACAAATCGCCGTTCGGGACGACTGAAAAATACTCGTTCCCGGCTCCGCACGCCGAAACACGCTTGGAAAGGCAAGGTCCGCCCTCCAAATCGATGTTAAAATGGAAAAAGTTAAAGCCTTTACCCTCTGCCCAACTTTTCAAATACGCGTCGCACAGATTCTCGTATTCTTTTTCGATGGCGGGAAGATGCTCCTCGCGGATCTGCAAATCGGGAAGATCCGTCACAACGGGTTCCATAGAAATGGAATCCACGCCCTGATCGGCAATAAACAAAACGTCCTTGCCGAAATCGAGATTCTTTGCGGTAAACGTTCCGCGGACGTAATAGCTCTTCTCTCCGCGAAGGGAAATGAAACGCTTAATTTTATCGATAATTAAATCGAACGTGCCCTTACCGTTGACCGATTTACGAATTTCATCGTGAATTTCTTTACGCCCGTCAAGCGACAGCACCACGTTTTCCATTTCTTCGTTGAAGAAACGAATGGTTTCGTCGTTCAAAAGCAATGCGTTCGTCGTCGTCGTAAACAGGAATTTCTTGCCGACCTTTGCGGCTTGCTCCTTTGCGTAATAAACGGTCTGTTTCAAAACGTCGAGATTCATGAGCGGCTCGCCGCCGAAGAAATCCATTTCCAGCACCTTTCGATTGCCGCTGTTGGCGATTAAAAAATCCACAGCCGCTTTCGCGGTTTCCAAAGACATCGCCTCACGTTTGGAATGATACGCCCCCTCGTCCGCGAAGCAATACCGACAACGCATATTGCAATCGTGACAAATATGAATACACAACGCCTTCACGTCGTTGCTCTTCATCGGGTACGTTTTCACTTCCTCCTTAAAAAGCACCCCCTGCGCCTTTAAGCCCTCCACGTCGGAAAGAATTTCTCGGATCTGGTCGTCCGTGATATAAGAAATATCGACGGCTTGTCCTTCTTCTTTCGCTTTCAAAAAGTCGGCAGTCGTTTTGTCGCATTCATGCAACGAACCGCTGCCTACGTCATAGATATAATTTTTTTCTCTGTAATTAAATACGTGTATCACGGATTTCCCGTCCTCCGTATGATTTCCTCACCGCCGAATGCGGACGCCGAATGATAAAAAAGCGCGCTTCCGAAAAGCAAAACTTCCTTCTTACTCGGCTAAAAACGGCGTACTTTATACATACGCCGTTTCGCTCTGTGTTCTGTTTTCTGCCCGAAAGCAAAAGCTTTCCTTATCTACGCTCGATTTTTTCTTCGCGCGTAACTCTTTCGCAGGACTGGTTGCCTACCGTGCAGCTCGTCTTGCAAGCGGATTGACAGGTGCTTCTGCATTCACCGCAAGCGGTTACTTTCTTTTCTGCGGGTTTCGCAATCGTTTTGATCATACTAGCGACCTCCTGTAATTTCAAATTTTTGTATTTCTATTATAATACACTTTTCGATAAATTGCAAGCGCTTTCTTCTACTTTTTTCGAGTTTTCCTTTACAAGCGAAACTTTTTCCCGTCAGTCGCGTGCATTTACGCCGAGCGCTCCGCCCAAAGCCCCTGCGACGAACGCAACAAGCAATTCGACAACAATCAACCAACTCAGCGAAAAGTCACCGCCGATCGCCGAAAACGCGAGATAGGAAAGCGAACTGAACAACAATCCCGCCAAACCGCCCTTCAACCAGCCTTTTTCGCCGCGAATCTGCGTCGCCGCGCCGATTGCCACGGCAAGTGCCTTCACCGCCTGATTAATAGGATAAATCGCTTTCTCGGGTAGCACGGCAGCACGTAAAAGCCCCGCCAAAATCACCGTCACGAAAAAAGATATCGCCAGTGCGATCCCCGCACTCTTCAACACCGTAAAAAACGTATTGCCGTAAACGTTTTCGTTTTGCATAAAAAAACACCTCCGCCATATCGTATGCGAAGGTGTCTGCGTTTAGACTGTTTTCTAAATTATTCCGCATCTGTCGTTTCTTCCGTAGTTTCCTCTACGGGCGCCGCGTCCGTCGTTTCTTCCGTGATTGCATCGGTTTCCTCGAAAGGCGTTTCTTCCGACGTTTCTTCTACGGGAGTTTCTTCTTTTTTCGCTACCGCGTCCGTTTGATACACGGCTTGCTTATCGAACTTGATATACGATTTACCGCTCTCTTCCGAACCCGTTTCCAACACGAACGTGTTTTCCTCTGCGTTTACTTCGACGACCGTACCGCAAATGCCCCCGATCGTTTTCACCGTATTGCCGGGTTGAATCGCGTCGAGCATATTTTGCGTTTCTTTCTGTCTTTTCTTTTGCGAACGCGTATTTATAACCATAAACACGACCATTATGGCAACCAAAATCAAAAGCACGATCAAAGAACTGCCACCGCCGCCCTGTTGTGTTGCACTCGTAGAATCCAACAAATTAAATAACATTCTTTTCTCCTTTTCGCAAACGAGCGTTCCTGCCCGTTGCCGTCATTTTTTACACGTCGTGCAATCGTTTTGCGGAAAAACGTCGCCGTACGCTCAATATGATACCTTTTTTTCGGTGTTTTTGCAAGTGTTTTTCAATCTTTTTCGCATTCTTTTTTATTTTTCACCGTTTTTTCATTTTCTAAACCATTGCAATCCGTGCCTCCGCCGCAACGTCAAAACGTTCTCATAGAGGAACTCAACGCATACCCGGTAGGCGTATTTATATCGGCACAAACCTTTCTTACCACTTGCCTTCTCCGCCGTACTTGCGGTAAAATTCCCTCGTGTATTCCTTGACGTAGCCGCCGAGAATGGATTCTCGCAAACCTTTCATCAATTTATGCAAGAAAGTAATATTATGCAAGCTCAACAACATCGCGCCGTACATCTCGTTCACGTTGACCATATGGCGCAAATACGCCTTGGTGTAATTGCGACAGCAATAACAATCGCATTCTTCGTCGAGCGGCGTAAAATCTTCCTTATATTTACCGTTTCTGACGACGATACGTCCTCTCGACGTCATTGCGGTGCCGTTTCTGGCGATACGCGTTGCCAATACGCAGTCGAACATATCCACGCCGCGAAGCGTTCCCTCTATCAAACAATCGGGAGAACCCACCCCCATCAAATACCGCGGCACGTCCGTCGGCAACAACGGCTGCAAATGATCCAACATCTCGTACATCAACGGCTTCGGCTCTCCGACGGAAAGCCCGCCTATGGCAATACCGTGTTTCACGAACGGGAGCGTTCTGCGCAAACTCTCCTCACGCAAGTCCTTATACATATTCCCCTGCACGATGGCAAACAATGCCTGATCGGGCTTGTCGTGGAATTTATAACAACGCTCCAACCACGCCGCAGTACGTTTCATCGCCGCCTCCGCCTGAGAATGCGTATAGCCGTATTCGCTGCATTGGTCGAACGCCATAATGATGTCCGCCCCGAGATTTTGTTCTACCTGCATCGCCTTTTCGGGCGTAAAGAAATGTTTGCTGCCGTCGATGTTGGAAGAGAACTCCACGCCCTCGTCGGTAATTTTATTCAATTTGCCGAGCGAGAATACCTGAAAGCCGCCGCTGTCCGTCAAAATCGGCTTTTGCCAGTTCATAAATTTATGCAAGCCGCCGCCCTTTTTTACGATGTCGTCGCCCGGGCGCATATATAAATGATAGGTATTCGCCAAAATAATTTGCGAACCCGCCGTCTCCAAATCTCTCGGAAACACGCCCTTAACCGTCGCTTGCGTGCCGACGGGCATGTATACGGGCGTTTCGATCTCCCCGTGCGGCGTGTGCAGAATACCCGCACGCGCACCCGTTTCGGGGTCGGTCTTAATCAATTCAAATGAAAAAAATTCGTTATTCAATCTCTTTGCTTCCTTTTTCCTGTTTTAACTTTTAGATTATAGCACAAATCTTACAAAATTGCAATGCATTCCGTTTGCATTTTCGCAAAAAATAATTTTATGCGTAATATTCATATTTTTTATACATTTATGCATATAAAATTAAAAAATAATCAAAAAATATTCAATTTTTATGCAAAAAACGTTTGACAATTCGAAAAAATAGGTATAGAATAATTCTTGTAAAACAAATCAGGCGGACGCAACGTCCGACAAGGAGAATTATTATGAAAAAGATTATCGCAACCGCATTGGCAACCGTAGCCGCATTCGCAACCGTAAGTTTCGCAGCTTGCGGAGGAAACGACGATACGCTGGTCGTTTACACCGAAGCAGGATTTGCCCCGTTTGAATACATCTCGAACGGAAACATCGTAGGCGTAGACGTAGACATTATGAACCTCGTAGGCGAAAAACTCGGCAAGAAGGTAAAATTCGAAAACGTAGGTTTCGATACCATCGTCGACACCGTTTCCGAGGGGAAACTTTGCGACATCGGCGCAGCAGGTATATCCGTCACCGAAGAAAGAAAGGCAAAGGTAGACTTCTCCACCGAATATTACACCGCAAATCTTTACGTCATCTACCCGACCGCCGAAGCAACGGCCTATGAAAGCACCACGACGGATAACGTAACGGGCATCTATTGGGATTCCCTCGCCGGAAAGAAAATCGCCGTACAAAACGGCACGACGGCAGATCTCTTCCTCGGGGAGGAAACCGCAGAAGGCGGCACGCTCTATAACACGGGTGCGGCAAAAGTCGGTTTCGACGCGTTGGCTTCCGCCGTTTCCGATATCGGTTTGAATTCCAACGTTTTGATCATCGACGAGTTGCCCGCTCAAAAATTGATCGAAAACAGCACCACGCTCAGCTGCGCCCCTCTCTATTATATGGGTAGCGAAGGCGAAGCGGACGAGGCAGCCGTAGATACGTACGCCATTTGCGTCACGAAAGGCGAAACGGAAATTCTCGACGCAATCAACGAAGTGTTGGCAGAGCTCGGAAAGGACGGCATTCAGGCACTCGTCAACAAGCACCTTGGTCTTGATGACTGATTGAAAAGGTCATTCGAGGGAAAGACGGCAAGTCTTTCCCTTTTTGGCGTTTTTATGATAAGAAAAAATACACTCGGTAGGATTTATTATGTTTCAAGATATTATTAAAATTCTCTCCAATGCCGAATTGGTCGGCTACATATTGCAAGGATTATGGCATTCGCTCCTAGTCACCGTCGTCGCCGCCGCAATCGGATTATTGCTCGGCTTCGTCGTCGCGGTCGTAAAAATTGCCCCGAAAAACAAATGGACGTCCCTTCCAAAACTTCTCTGTGGCATTTACACCACCGTATTCCGCGGCACGCCCGTCGCCCTGCAACTGTTCATTATGGTATTCGCCGTATTCGCGATCCCCGGATTCAAGCCGTACGCGGCAATCATCACCTTCGGGATTAACTCCGGAGCATACGTTTCCGAAAGCATTCGCGCCGGCATAGAGTCGGTCGATAAAGGACAAATGGAGGCTGGCAGAGCCTTAGGGCTTACCTGGTTGCAAACTATGCTCCGCATTATTTTGCCGCAAGCGATTAAAAACATCATTCCCGCAATCGGTAACGAAATGATCGCCCTTTTGAAAGAAACTTCCATCATCGGTTGGGTGGGGTCTACCCCGGGTACGCTTACGTTCGACCTCAACGCCGCCGCAAGCACCGTTTATCGTAGCATTCCCAACTATCTCGCCAGCGGCATCATAGTCGGTTGTTGCTATCTCATCGTCGTATACCTCATGGTATTCGCAATCAAATACATCGAAAAGAGGTTTAAGAAAAATGAACGATAATTTTCAGCCCGCAGTTACGGGCGACGGCAAAAATCCGTCTACAACACAACACAACACGTTGTTATCCGTCAAAAACTTACATAAGAAATTCGGCGGATTGGAAGTATTGAAGGGCGTCAACCTCGACATCGAGAAAGGCGACGTCGTTGCCGTAATCGGTCCGTCAGGCTGCGGAAAGTCCACTCTGCTTCGATGCTTAAACCTGCTGGAAACCCCGAGCGCAGGCGAAATCCTACTCGACGGAGAATATATCTTCAAAAACGAGCGCGTGTACTTAAAACGACGACTCAACACCTTAAAAAAAGGCTCGGAAGAATACAAACAAGTCGAAAACGAATACCTCGCACTTCGCAAAAACGAAAAAGCAATTGAAAAGGTCGTGACGAAATCGATCAATCTCCATCGCCAAAAAATCGGTATGGTATTTCAGCAATTCAATCTTTTCCCGAATCTGACCGTGCTTAAAAACATCACCCTTGCCCCGATGAAATTAAAAGGAACGCCGGAAGACGAAGCCAATAAAATCGCATTGGAGCTTTTGGACAAAGTCGGGTTGCAAGACAAGGCAAACGTCTACCCCTCCACCCTTTCCGGAGGACAGAAACAACGTATTGCCATCGTCCGTGCGCTCGCAATGAATCCCGACGTCATGCTCTTCGACGAGCCCACCTCCGCACTCGACCCCGAAATGGTCGGCGAAGTATTGAAAGTTATGACCGAACTTGCAGACGAGGGCATGACCATGGTTGTGGTGACGCACGAAATGGGCTTTGCGAGAGAGGTTGCCAACCGAGTAATTTTCATGAACGACGGCATTATCAAAGAAGAAAACACCCCCGAAGAATTCTTCGAAACCCCCAAAGACGAACGTTTGAAAGAATTCCTTTCCAAGGTATTATAAATGATTACTTTCAATTATCATACACATACGAAACGATGTAACCACGCCGACGGCAGCGAACGGGAATACGTGGAATCCGCCATACGACACGGCATCAATACGCTCGGTTTTTCCGACCATGCTCCCTATGCTTTTCCTTACACCGATTACTATTCCTATTTCCGCATGCAAAAGGAAGAGCTTACTCGATACGCGGACGAAGTTCGCGCGCTCGCCAAAGAATACGCAAACGATATCCGCATTCTGTGCGGTTTCGAGTTAGAGTATTACCCGGACTTTCACCAAAACGAAAAGGCGTTTTTACAAACAATCCGACCCGACTATCTCCTTTTGGGACAGCATTTTGTCGGAAACGAGCGAGAAAATCGTCCTTCCGTTCGTCTCGGCAAAAACGCCGACGACGAATTGACCGCATACGTCACACAAGTCTTAGAGGGGCTCGCTACGGGAGATTTCCTCTATCTGGCACACCCAGACTTGCCCGGGCAGGATTTTTCCCGCAAAACCGCAGAACGCGAATATCGCAGACTCTGCGAAGGCGCAAAAGCGATGAGCATTCCCTTAGAATTGAATTTCCTCGGCTTACGCACTCGTCGGCAATACCCCTCCGAAGCGTTCTTCCGAATCGCCGCAGAAGTCGGCAACGAAGTGATTTTCGGCATGGATTCTCACACGCCGCAAGATTTATACGACCCCGCCTCTGAAAAAACGGCGCGAGAATGGGTAGACAAATTCGGCTTACGCCTGATAGACAAGCCGATTTTATAAAAAACCAAACGTCGCAATCTATCGAAATACACTTTTCGTTCTATCGCGAAAAAGCACGCCGACTTGCTATGCAAGTCGGCGTGCCGCTTTATTTTTCGTTTTTATACGATTATTCCAACTCAAACGCACCCGTATAAAGCTGATAATACGTGCCTTTCTGTTCGATAAGCTGTTCGTGCGTGCCGCGTTCGATAATTCTGCCGTGATCGAGCACCATAATCGCATCGGCATTTCGCACCGTAGACAATCTGTGCGCGATGACGAATACCGTTCTGCCGTGCATCAATTTATCCATACCGTCGTTGACGAGTGCTTCCGTATGCGTATCGATAGACGAAGTCGCTTCGTCCAAAATCATCGCAGGAGTGTCCGCAACCGCCGCACGCGCAATCGACAACAGCTGTCTTTGTCCCTGCGACAAGTTTGCGCCGTTATTGACCAACACGGTATCGTAGCCCTGCGGCAAACGATTGATAAAGTCGTCCGCATTGGCAAGCTTAGCCGCCTGTACACATTCCTCGTCCGTAGCGTCCAAACGCCCGTAACGGATATTCTCCATTACCGTGCCCGTAAACAAATTCGTATCCTGCAACACGATACCGAGCGAGCGTCTTAAATCGCTCTTACGGATCTTATTGATATTGATACCGTCGTAACGAATCTTACCGTCTGCAATATCGTAAAAACGATTGATTAGGTTGGTAATCGTCGTTTTACCCGCGCCCGTCGCACCGACAAAGGCGATTTTTTGACCGGGCTTTGCGTACAACGAAACATCGGTAAGAACCTGTTTTTCGGGCACGTAGCCGAAGTCTACGCTATCCAATACCACGCCGCCTTCCAACTTCGTATACGTCGTCGTGCCGTCTGCCTTATGGTAGTGTTTCCACGCCCATTCGCCCGTACGCTCCGTCGTTTCGATAATTTGACCGTCTTCGTCGATCTTTGCGTTTACGAGCGTAACGTACCCGTCGTCCGTTTCCGCATTCTCGTCCATAAGCGTGAATACGCGGCTCGCACCGGCAAGCCCCATCGCAATCATGGAAATTTGTTGCGACATCTGGTTGACAATCTGCGTAAAGCTTCTCGACAAACTCAAAAAGCCGATGATGACGCCGATTCCGAGCACCGTATCTCCGCCGAAAATTGTCTTAATACTTACATTGGGAACGTTCAGTGCAAACAACGCCCCGCCGACAATCGATAACAAAACGTAGGTAAAGTTACCGATATTTCCCAAAATAGGTCCTAAAATATTTCCGAAAATATGCGCTTTCTCGCTGTCCTTAAACAACTGTTCGTTATATCTGTCGAAATCTTCTTTCGCCTTTTCCTCGTGCGTGAACACTTTGACGACTTTCTGCCCTTTCATCATTTCTTCGACAAAGCCTTCCTCTTTTGCGAGCGAAGTCTGTTGCGAAACCATGAATTTCGCACTGTTGCCGCCGACTTTCTTTACGACAAACATCATAAACGCCGTACAAATCGCCACGACGAGCGACAGCCAAAAACTGTACGAAAGCATCAATACGACGGAAATCACCAACGTCAAGGAACTGCTCAAAATCGTAGGCAAACTTTGCCCGATAAGTTGTCTGGTGGCGTCCGTATCGTTGGTATACGTACTCATGATGTCGCCGTGTGCGTGCGTGTCGAAATATTTAATCGGCAAGGTCTGCATCTTCTTGAACATATCCGTACGAAGATGATAAATCAACCCTTGCGTCACCGTTGCCATCAATCGAGTATACAGGAACGAAGCCAGAATGACCAAAGCGTATACCGCGACCATCATAACGATGAGTCCTTTCAACGTCGCTTTAATAGCCGCGGTAACTCCGTTTTCCAGTGCCGGCGTAATAACGTCGTCCACCAACAACTGCAAATATACCGAAGAAACCAAGCTCCCGACCGAGCTTATCAAAATACAAACGAATACGACGATCAACTGCCATTTATAATACTTAAACGCCGTACCGATCAAACGCCTCAACGTGCCTTTTTTAACCGCACCTTTGGGGACAGGCATTCCGCGACCGCGCATCGGACCTTTCGGCATCGCCGTTTTTCTCGCTTCCGCCATTATGCCTCACCTCCTTCCGCAAGTTCCGCCTCCGTGGCGTGACCTTTCGTCTGCGCCTCGTAAATCTCACGATAGATTTCACTCGTTTCCATCAGCTGCGTATGACTGCCGCAAGCGATGACTCTACCGCCGTCCAACACGATAATCTTATCCGCATTTTCTACGGAAGCCACGCGTTGAGCGATGATAATCTTCGTCGTATCGGGAATTTCTTCCGCAAACGCATGACGAATCAACGCGTCCGTCTTGGTATCCACCGCCGACGTGGAGTCGTCCAAAATCAAGACTTTCGGTTTTCTGAGCA
>CAZEVL010000028.1:0-19809 GCA_964515795.1 uncultured Clostridia bacterium
TTTGTAGCACAGTAAAAATCGGAAGTAAACGGGAAAAATTGTCGCTGAAAACTTAAATGAACAAGTTTTATATGCACGAATCTCAATTCTTTGACGGTGAGTCCATTATAAGAAGCCGCTTCAGTTTTTTCTTGTTCAATTTTTTCTAATTCATATTCTTTAATTCGTGCATTCAATTCGTTGACTTCGTTTTGCAGTTTTTGTGCTTTTGATGATTTAATAAAAGATATTACCGCAATAACAATGGAAACGCCCGATAAAATCAATCCACCCAAAATTGTAGAAATTCGATCATATTACTCCTTACCTCAATTTACGTAATGCTTTTTTCTTTCTTCGCAGCCGATTTAACATTGAATATTAAAATAGCCGTAAATGTGATTCGACCTTGAAACCTTGTGCTTCCTTCTTTTCGTTGATCATTCGACGGAGTTTTCGATCAGCCAAAGAGAATTTGCCTTTTTTCTCATCGTCGATTCTGTTTTGAATAAGTCGGGCGAGGTGACGGAAGAGTCGGAATGCTCCCATACCTGCTGCCCGGTTTCGGTTGCTATATGCGTTCTGATACAACTGCTCGGCATACTTGTTGCCGTGTCCCGCAGAGGATTTCAGATACTCCATAGCTTTTTCGAAGTCCTTCTTCCTCGAAAGACGTTTTTTATTATCCGTATATCGAACGGCGTCGGCGAGGATTCGTCGCACTCCGTTTCCTTCTTTTCCGTCCGTATGCGAATTTCATTACGCAACAAAGCGTAAGCCATATCCCCGTCACGCAACTCAAAATAACAAGAATCCTAAACACCGCCGTCATAAATAAGTCCAGTGTTAAAATTTCCACCAACGCGTCGTTCATAAACGAGTTTGCGATTTTGTCGCTTTGAAAGGTAAACAACAAATAATGTACGTCTCTCCACAAGATGTCCAAAAATCCGTTCGGTGTCCAATTGCCGTACAGTTCGATCGTACCGATTGCCGCAATTAAGCAGAACACGCCGATGCAAAGCAACAATCTTCGGTAAAATTTCAAAGACGTACCGAGTATATATTCTCCGACTTTTCTGCGTTGCCAAATAAAATACGAGCCCAAAACGACCGTCAGGACGCCACATACGACTGCCGCCGCAATACAAAATCGTACCAAACCTCGTACGTCCCGCATATGCGCAACCGCCACGTCCCCGAAAATCGACACGCCGTCCGTTTCCCTTCCGTCGAGCATCACGTTGTCCATAACGAGCGCAAAGCTCTCTCCGTCACCGAACAAATACGTAATGATATGTTCGGCGATTTCATCGAGTTGTTCGTCCGAAAACGTCGCCGATCCGCCGTCCTCGCCGCCTATGAAACGAATGACTTTTCTGTGTTCCCGACCGTTTGAGTCCACCTGCGCGTAAATGCCCGTTGCCGAAAACTGCTCTCTATAATATGTACGCGAAGACATCATACTCAACGCAGGCACGGCGAGCGTCACCGCCGACAAGCAAATATTAAACAAAACAATGAGAATTCTATTGATAAATTTCATACCATCGATAAATTTCATACCCACGCCCCAAACAAACGAATGTTATTCTCATTATAATACTTACAAAAGAAAAAATCAACCGCTTACGGAAAAAATCCCGCTTGCCTTTTTTCGACGTTTATGCTATACTTGTTACGTTACCGCATATGCGGTTCGCCGCATATCTCGTCAAAAAGGAGTCTTTCATGAAAACAAACGACTTTCAAACGGAATTAAAAAGCTTTGCGCAATCGCTCGACGCAGACTTGGTAGGCTTCTGCGAGCTTCCCTCGCCGCCCTTAAAGGAATTTTCGACGCTGCGCTACGCCGTGTCTTTCGGAGTAAAATTGTCCGACTCCGTCTTAAAGACAATCGACGACGGACCGTCCTTTATGTACTTTCAGCACTATCGCGCGGCAAACGCTTTGCTCGATCAAATCGGTTTTCGAATCGGCAGAAAAATCGAAACGTTCGGGTATTCGGCTCTCCCCGTCGCCGCAAGCCAAAGCCTCGGGAAAAACACCCCTTACAGAGGCGTCGTCGCGCATAAAACCGCCGCCGTATTATCCGGTTTGGGTTTCGTAGGCAAAAGCGGTTTGTTTCTTTCAACCGACTACGGAAGCCGCGTGCGTCTTGCCACCGTACTGACGGATATGCCGTTGCAAAACGAGCTGCCCGTCATAGAAAACGGTTGCGGAAATTGTACGCTCTGTCAAAAAGCATGTCCCGCCGGCGCGATTTTCGGAGAATTGCCCTCTGCGGACGGGGAACGCAATTTCGACGCGGAAAAATGTTCCCGATACATGAAAGAGCATTTCCAAGACGTCGGCAGAGGAAGCGTCTGCGGAATATGTATAAAAGTTTGCCCGAAAAATAAACTGTAACAAGCTTTTACGATTTTTCCCCGTTCCTCGAAAAAAAATAGATTTTTTTGAAAAAAAGTATTATAATACTTCGAATAACGAATGAAGGAGTGCCTTTATGCGCGCAAACGTTTCTACAAACACGCAAACGCGGTTTCATGCGGTTCTGCTCCGCATCGCGGCGTTTATAAAAAAGAATACGGTGCTTTGTATCGCCCTTTTAGCGGCAATCGTCACCGCATTTCTCGTACCGCCCGACTCTGCATACCTCGGGTATTTCGATTTCAAAACCCTGACCTGTCTGTTCTGCGTGCTTGCAGTCGTATGCGCCTTGAAAAATATCCGTTTTTTCTTCGTTTTGGCAAAAAAAATCGTAAGACTTTTCAAGACTACGAGAAGCAGCATTCTCGCCCTTGCGTACGTAACCTTTATCGGTTCCATGCTGATTGCAAACGATATGGCATTGCTCACGTTTTTACCGCTCGGTTATTTGGTGTTATCCACCACCGGCAAACAGAAATATACGGCGTTTACGTTTATCATGCAAAACATTGCCGCCAATCTCGGCGGAATGTTGACGCCGTTCGGCAATCCGCAAAACCTGTACTTATACACGTATTTCAATATTCCCACGGGCGAGTTCATGGGAATTATGGTGCTCCCCTTTTTGCTTGCGGTAACGCTGATTACGATCTGCTGTCTGTGTTTCGTGAAAAAAGAGCCCTTGGAAATTTCCGACGAAAAAATTTCTCTTCCGAAAGGACGCGTCGCCGTCTACGCGGTATTATTCGCTTTGTCCGTCGTCATCGTATTCCGCGTCGTTCCGTTTTGGGTAGGACTGCTCGTTATCCCCGTCGCGCTGTTGTTTTTGGATAGAAAAGCCTTAAAACAAGTGGATTACGGACTGTTGTGTACCTTTGCCGCATTTTTCGTATTTTCGGGAAATATGTCCAGAATCCCCGCCGTACAAAATCTGTTGGGCGGATTATTACAGAAAAACACGTTGCTCGTTTCCACGCTTTCCTGTCAAATCATCAGCAACGTACCTTCCGCCATTTTGTTGGCAAAATTTACGACCGATTATAGGGCGTTGCTTTTAGGCGTGAACGTCGGTGGCGTCGGGACGTTGATTTCCTCTTTGGCGAGCCTCATAACCTTCCGAGAATACACCTCCAGAAACCCCGGAAAAGCGGGAAAATACATCGCTTTATTTTCCGCTTTCAACTTCTCTTTTTTGATTTTATTGACGGCGTTTTGCGCACTGTTGGTTTAATATGGCGCGACGCATGCGTCCGCCCGTCGCGTTTCTTTCGAAAAACGTCCGCAATTTTTTTCGTTCCGTGAGTAAATTCGGACTTTGCTCCGTTATATATATGAAAAACCGAACGGAGGTATTTTTATGAAGAAAAAATCGTTTATCTCAATTCTACTCTCTGTATTTTGCGTATTTTCTGCGTCCTCCTGCTCCGCCCTCCGTAAAATCGAAATTTTGACGGATAGTGCGGAAAAGCTTTGCGACCCCGTTTCCGTCACAAAGCTCGGCTATAAAGAACGCACGGAAGATTTCCTTTCTTTCAAAAACAAAGCGGACGCTTTTGCGGCTAAATTCGCCCCTGCGGCATATCGCAACTACACAGAATCGACAAACTTCGTCGTTTCCCCCGTTTCGGTATTCCTGTCCCTCGGCTTGGCGGCAGAATGTTCCGTAGGCGACACGGAAACGGAAATTCTTTCCGCTCTCGGTTGCTCCGCAGCGGAACTTCGGACGAATTATCCGTTGCTGTACCGTTCCTTAAACGTCGAACACACCGACCAAGGGCTTATCGGCGACGTTACCACGGGGAAATTGGAATTAAGCAACTCGATTTGGTTGGACGACGCACTCGTCACCGAGCCCGCATGTTTGAAAACGCTCGGCGAACGATATTATTGCTACGGCAGAGCGGTGGATTTCGACGGTAAAAACGACGAAGCGAATAAATCCGTGCGCAAATTCGTCAAATACCAAACCAACGGACTGATCGATCGAAACTTCCATATAGACGCGGAAACGCTGTTCGCGCTTATCAACACCTTATACCTGAAAGACATTTGGAACGAGAGCGGTTCCGATCTGACGCGCACTTCCCCCGTCGAATTTACGACGATAGACGGACAAAAACAAAGCACGCAACTGCTTACGGGGTATTACGAGAGCGGCAGACCGTACGAAACGGAAAGCTTTACGGGCTTTTATACGACGACCTACAACGGGTATAAGCTTAAATTTCTCGTCCCCAACGACGGATATACGGTAAACGACGTATTCACGGAAGAAAATCTTTCGACGTTCAACGCCGTCACGGATTTCTGCGCAAACGACGACGAACAAATGCTGTCCTATTATACCCGTTGTCTGTTTCCGGAATACACCGCCGCCTACACACAAGACGTACGCGACGTTTTAAGAAACGAATTCGGCATTCAAACGCTGTTCGACCCCGATTTTTGCGATTTCGGCGCACTGACTTCCGATCCTGCGTATTGCTCGAAAGTCACGCACAGCGTTAGCCTTACGGTAAACCGAAAAGGCATCGAAGGCGCGGCTGTCACGTTGATGGGCATGTGCGGTGCCGCAGGACCGGAATACGAACAAGTATTTCTGGATTTCTCCGTAGACAAAGCGTTCGGATTTTTATTGACGGATTCCTACGATACGATACTTTTTTCCGGCGTCGTGAAAGGCGTTTAACGACATTGCCCCGTTAGCCATAAAAAAACGAGAAACTACCTCACGGTAGTTTCTCGTTTTTTTCGTTCTCTCGCTTTTTATTCGTTAGATAATTCCGCATAGACGCGCTCCGCAAAGCGCACCGTCGCCATTCCGTCCTTTCCGTACCCGTCCGCACCGATCTTTTCGGCGTACTCCTCTGTAAGCACCGCACCGCCCACGATAATTTTGCATTTCGGAACGCGTTGCCGAAGCATTATAATCGTTTCTTCCATGGACGGCACGGTCGTCGTCATCAACGCCGACAAACCGACAATCGGCGCGTTTTCCCGCTCCGCCGTCTCCGCGACCCGTTCCGGCGGAACGTCACGTCCCAAATCCAGAACCTCGAAGCCGTAATTTTCCAAAAGCGTTTTCACGATATTCTTTCCGATATCGTGGACATCTCCTTTCACCGTCGCCAAAACGACCTTACATTTTTTTGCTTGCGAACCGCCGTTTTCCGACAAACGTATCTTAATCTGTTCAAACGCCGCCTTCGCCGCCTCCGCGCTCATCAAAAGTTGCGGCAAATACGCACGTTTTTCCTCGTATGCGTTTCCGACCGCATCTAAGGCAGGCACGATTTCCTCGTCGATGATCCGCAAAGCGTCTTTACTTTCCGACAAGATTTTGCACGCCGCAGCCGAGGCTTCCGCCAAACCTTTCTCTATCGCCGCTTTTAAGGGGGATTTTTCGTCCGTTTTTCGATCTTTCGTCCGAACTTCCGTCCCGACGGACATCGGCGCGAATTTCGGCAATTCTTCCGTCGCGAAACGAATGTACCGCTCGCAATTCTCGTCCTGTTCGTTCAACACCGAAAAGGCGTAATACGCCTTCATCATTTCTAAGGAATGGGGGTTGAGTATCGCCGCGGAAAGTCCGTTTTCCAAAGCGCGCGTAAAAAACGCCGCATTGACGACGTCGCGATTCGGCAACCCAAAAGACACGTTCGACACGCCGAGCGAGGTACGTATCCCCCGTTCCCGCAACATTTTCAACGCCTGCAACGTTACGTTTGCCGCGCGTGCGTCCGCGCCGATCGCCATCGCCAACGGATCGACGAGAATATCCTTTTTCTCTATCCCGTATTTTTCCGCCTCGGCGATGATTCGTTCCGCTATCTCCACGCGCTCCGCCGCGGTTTCCGGGATTCCGCGCTCGTCCAACGTGAGCGCGACCACCATGCCGCCGTACTTTTTCACGAGCGGAAACACCGCCGCCATACTCTCCGCTTTACCGTTGACGGAATTTACCAACGGCTTCCCGTTATACACGCGCATCGCACGCGCCAACGCAACGGGATCGGACGTATCGATCTGTAAAGGAAGCGCAAGCACCGCCTGCAACCGTTCGACGTACGTCGGCAACTCCGTCTTTTCGTCGATATCGGGAATCCCCACGTTGACGTCCAAAATGTCGGCACCTTTCTCCTCCTGTGCGATACCTTCCCCTAAAACGTAGGAATAATCTCGCTCCGTCAAAGCCTGCTTAAATCTTTTTTTCCCCGTAGGATTGATACGTTCACCTATTAAAATAGGACGAGTAAACTCTACCGAATGCGTATAGGACGATACGCAAGCAATTTGTTTTTTCTTTACGGGCAACACGGGCAACCCCATCGTTTCCGCACGCAACGCGCGAATATATTCCGGCGTAGTACCGCAACAACCGCCTACGCAACGCGCTCCCATTTCCACAAAACGCGCCGTTTCTTTTGCGAACTCCGCCGCAGACAGGTCGTATTTCGTACTTCCGTCCACCGATTGCGGTAACCCGGCATTGGGCTTTACCAGCACCGGAACGGAAGCTTTTCGAAGTAACTCCTCCACGACGTTTTGCAACTGTTTCGGACCGAGCGAACAATTCACGCCGATTGCGTCCGCACCCATACCTTCCAACAACGCCACCATTGCCGCAGGCGACGCACCCGTCATCAATTTTCCGTCCTCGCCGTAAGCATTGGAAACGAAAACGGGCAAATCGCCGTTCTCTTTCGCCGCAAGCAACGCCGCTTTCGTTTCATAGCTGTCGTTCATCGTTTCTATAAACAACAAATCCGCCCCGTATCGAACACCAAGCTTTACCGTTTCCGCAAAACACGCCACCGCGTCTTCGAAAGCATACTCCCCGTACGGTTTCAAAAGCTTACCGAGCGGACCGATATCGAGCGCGACGAACTTTTCCTGCGGCGCATTCGACCGTGCCGCCGCCATACGCGCGTTTTCTATCGCCGCGCGGATAATCCGTTCCAACTCCGTCGGAGAAAATTTCAAAAGATTCGCCCCGAACGTATTCGTCACGACGATATTGCTCCCCGCGTCGAAATAGCGTTTGTGGATATCCCGTACGACCTCCGCGTGCGTCAAATTCCAACGTTCGGGCAATTCTCCCAAAGGCAACCCCGCCTCCTGCAACAACGTACCCGTTCCGCCGTCCAAATATACGATATTGTTCTGCAAAAATGTTTTTACGTTCATATACTTTCTATCCCTACGATCGCCGTCACCGATTTCGTCGGCGTCAACGACAAACTCTCGTTCAAATATAATCCGAGCGTCTTCTGCCCGTCCAGCCATTCCGTTACCTGTTTTTGCGTGCCGAGCGGCAAATCCCCGTAACCGGGGCTGAACCTCGTCCTCGTTCTGCCCAACGCGCCTATCTCTTCGCAAACGACGTCGCACAACGCTTCGACCCGTTCCGCACCGACGGCTTGTAAAAGATATGCCTTCGCCGTATAAACGTCCGCATATTTCGCGATCAAGCGATCTATCCCGAACCCCACCGTCGCCGCAAATACCACCGCTCTGTCACAACCTGATAAACGCGCGGCAAGCGCACGACTTTTCATCGGCGTTTCCGACAAAAACACGTCGTCGTCCGTACGTTTCACGTCAAACAGTCGTCCGCAAGCCCGATAGGTAAACAGCGGCGCGCTCTCGCGCAAGCATTCTTCCAAAAGCCGCAAAACTCCTTCTTCCTCGCAGTCGAAACAACCTGCATAACGCAAAATCTCCGTTTTATCCACGGGCGGAGCGGAATACGTTTTGCACCATACGCCGTCAAGCATTTTTGCCTAAAATCGAGGAAAGGTTGGCTTGAATGGTCTGCGCAACGTCCGGTTTATTCATCGAATATACGTGTACGTTGGTCACGCCGTTTGCAAACAAGTCGATAATTTGGTCGGTGGCATACGCAATGCCTGCCTGTTTCATCGCCTCGGGATTCCTGCCGAAAGCGTCTACAAGACTCTTAAAGCGTTGTGGCATAAACGAGCCGGACAACTTCACGGCGCGCTCCACTTGTTTCGCGTTGGTAATGGGCATAATCCCGGCGACGACGGGTACGGTGATGCCCTCCTCGCGGATTTTATACAGAAAGTTATACAATAAATTATTGTCGAAAAACATCTGCGTCGTCAAAAAGTCGCAACCTGCCTCCACCTTTTCCTTTAAGTAACGGATATCTTCTTTCCGACACGCGCTTTCGGGGTGTACCTCCGGATAACACGCGCCGCCGATACAAAAATCCGCACCGCTCTCCTTAATATCCGCAATCAGATCCACGGCATGCCGATACGCCCGATTCGCGCACGCTTCCGCACCTTCCCCTTCTGGGATATCGCCGCATAACGCCATCACGTTTTGTATCCCTGCCGCCCGAAAATCCGCAATGCGTGCGGCTACCGTTTCCCGAGTCGAAGAAACGCACGTCAAATGTGCCAGCGAGGGAATGCCGTATTCCGCCTCTATATTCTTCGCAATGTCCAAGGTATACTTACTCGTACCTCCGCCTGCGCCGTACGTTACGCTCATAAACGCGGGACGGAGCTTCGCAATCTCCTCCGTTGCAGACTTTACGCCGTCGTATGCGGCGTCCGTCTTCGGAGGAAAAACCTCGAAGGACAAAGAGTAGGCGTTCCGTCTAAATATTTCCGTCAATTTCATACTTCTTACCCGTAAAAATTTTCTCGTTCCTATTATAATGCAAACGCCGCAGAATTTCAACGATTTTTCTTGCGCTTCCGCATATTTTTCGAAAAAATATCCGCTTGACAAACACAACGGAATGCCGTATAATGTCTTTATGATGAATGCGCTTACGATTTACCCCGTCGCCTATATCCGCACGGACTTCAAAGAAAAATTCGGGATTCCCCGTCAAAGCGGCAGGGCATCCGCTCTCCTTGCCGAAATCGTATTTCTTCCGGAATACCGCAATGCAGACGCACTCCGCGAAATAGAAGGTTTTTCCCACCTCTGGCTGTTGTTCGACTTCTCTCTCGCACATCGAAAGGACTGGTCTCCCACCGTTCGACCGCCGCGCTTAGGCGGCAATCGACGAGTCGGCGTTTTTGCGAGCCGTTCCCCCTTTCGACCCAACCCCGTCGGACTTTCCTGCGTAAAATTGGAATACGTCAAACATACGGAAAACGAAGGCAACGTCTTGGTCGTTTCTGGGGCAGATTTGTTGGACGGAACACCGATTTTCGACGTCAAGCCATACCTGCCCCATGCGGACTGTATCCCCGACGCCGCGTCGGGATACGCAGGCGAAGTAAAAAATTATCGTTTGGACGTTATTTTTCCCGAAGAATTATCCGCTCTGTTACCGAGCGAAAAAATCGAAGGACTCCTACAATGCCTTGCGGACGATCCTCGCCCCTCGTACCAAAACGACCCGACGAGAATATACGGCATGCGCTTTGCGGAATTCGAAATCAAATTTACCGTCCGAGACAACGTCCTCACCGTGATCGACATAGAACCCATACAAAAATAAGCAAACGGCTCGGCTGAAATTAAGCGTTCTACTAAGAATACTTGGGCGAACGCTTAATTTTTCTTGAAAAATATTTGAAAAAAATATGCTATACTATTATCGGCACATAAACGGAGTTTGCGTTTTATGCGCTAACTTCGGTTGGCGCACTTTTTTTATAGAATCGTGCGCCTACTATTTAGGAGCATTATTCTTTATGAAACCTTTTCTGAAATACCCCGGCGATAAAATAAAGAAATTCCCTTTAAGCGATAAGTGTAAAACCGATACAATTGCAAGATACTTCGAACCTTTTGTCGGAGAAGGTTCCGTTTTCCTCAATATGGAGATACAAAACTCCTATATCAATGATAAATCCACCGATTTAGCCAATTTATATACGTGCGTTAAAACGCAAAATAAAGTTTTTTTGAACATTTAGAAATAATAGACGGTAACGTCGAGAATTTTTTGTAAACGCCTTGTAAATATTTTGTGGGTTAGTTAAATACTTCAGCTAATTGTGATTGCGCAAACGAATAACCTTTGTGAATACGTTCTTGGCTTCGCCATTCAACCAGTGGTTGATTTTTCCGTTTTGGATTCAAATAATCGGTCATTGACTCTTGCTTTGGAATTTGATATAATATCGCTACAAAAGAATATAGGAGCGAACAATGTTATTTAAGTTAAAAGAATTACGAGTTAGAAAAGGAAAAACGCAAAAAGATGTCGCTGCGTATTTAACGATAAGCCCTCAGTCGGTTTCTAAATGGGAAAAAGGCGAGTCTTTGCCTTCGATTGAGTAT
The DNA here is from genome assembly GCA_964515795.1 of uncultured Clostridia bacterium. Classification (GTDB taxonomy): domain Bacteria; phylum Bacillota; class Clostridia; order Christensenellales; family Borkfalkiaceae; genus Scatosoma. The sequence goes on from CAZEVL010000028.1 coordinate 10,687, forward strand.
TTACCGAAATTGGCTGATTTTTTAGATTGTGAGATTGAGAATTTCTTTGACAAACCGCGTGAACAACAAGTTGATTCGGGCGAAGAAAAAAAGTGGCTTTTTTCAAGCTTATTATTGAAAACGACTGTTGTTCGTTGTTTTAATAACGGCAGAGTTTCTGAAATAAATAAAAAAGTTATAGAAAATGGAGACGACTTGGTTCTATTCCTTAAAACTATTTCTAAATATTTGTTGACGGTAAAAATTCTTCCTATTAAAATTTTACAGGAAAGGTTTAACCTTGATTATGATTTAGCTGCTGTAGTTCAAGACTCTTTGTGCTTAATGGGAATAATGGCGAAAGATGACAATGGTTATCCTATGAAGATAAATTTAGAAAAAGCGAAAGAATTTAAGATGTTTTTGGATTCAAATTTCGGCGATGGCTATTAAAGTAAGCATTCCTGTAAGAATGTCAAAAGGTAGAGTTTTTTGACACTCTCCCTTTTTTGATGAAAACCTATAAATGAAAGCCTTCAATCCAAAGAGTGTCGACAGTGTCAAAAAAATTATTGTAACTTCGTTTCCAATGACGAAAAAGGGTTTGACATCATTTTTAATCAATATGTATCCTCTTCTCGATACACAACGGAAGCTCTCGCTCGAATAAGAAATAAATACGGTTTCTAATTCCACCGATAAGCAAACGGCTCGGCAACCCGATAGGGCAGCCGAGCCGTTATTTTATGTTTCGGATAGTTTATCTGTGCGTACCGACGTTGAAAATCGCCACCGTACCGCAACCGGAATGCGACCCGATAACGGGTCCGATATAATTGATGAGATATCTCGAATTCGGATATTTTTCCATCAGCAACGTCTTGCAATATTCCGCGTCCTCGATACAATCTCCGTGTACAAGAAAGATCGTATCTCCGTCCTCGATCTCACTCGTTTCAAACATATTTTTCACCAACGTCGCCAACGACTTTTTTCTGCCGACCGTCTTCCCGATGACCGCCAATTCCCCTTTATCGTTCATATGCATGATCGGCTTAATCTTTAACATCGTACCGATGACGGCAGTCGTAGACGAAACCCTGCCCCCTCTCTTTAAGTGAAACAGGTTATCCACAGTGAAGTGATGACAAATGTGCAATTTCAAATCCTCGGCATAGTTTTGCGCCTCTTCGATCGAACAGCCCGTTTCCGCTTTTTTAATCACGTAATCCACAAGCAACCCCTGTCCCAACGAAGCGCAAAGACTATCTACGACCTTGATTTTGCGTTTGGGATATTTCTTAGACAACTCCCGTGCGGCGACGAAAAAGCTCCCTGCCGTCCCCGATAAAGCGGACGAAAACGCGATGACCAATACGTCTCTGCCGTTTTCCAGACTCTTTTCGATATAGGGCTTTACCTGCTCCGCCGTTGCCTGACTGGTCGTAGGCATTTTCCCTTCGCGAAGTTTGTCATAAAACGTTTTCGGATCGAGCGGTTCCCCGGATTCGCCGCAATAATTCACGTTGTCGATCGTTAAGCCGAACGGCACCGCCACCACTTCGTTTTCGTCAAGATATTCTTGCGGCAAATCGCAACCGCAATCCGTAAGTATGTCAAATCTTCTATCCATTTTATCTCCTGTATCTATTTTAATACGTTGAATTTTTTGATATGCTCCGCCTCGAAACATACCGAAACGTAATAAATTCCGTTTTTCGTCACGAGTTCCAGCTTCGGCAACCCGATCACTTCGAAATACTCGTTGAACTTTTCCGAAAAATCTTGCAACACCAACGCTTTGCAAGCGTCGCTCATCACCGATTTATCCGCCTGTATCACGCCTTTGAGCCGCGCGTAATCTTCCCGTCCTTTTCGCATACTTCCCCCTATAAATTACGTTTCAACACACGTCGCACGTTACCGAGCAATCCGGAATATTTTCGAGTTACGTCGTACATTTTCCGCTTGCCCGTGACGAAATTCGTCGTCAACAGCTTCCACGCCGCATGCGGACGGGACAGGTCGTTTTTGAAAATGGAATACTCCTCGGGCAAAATCCCCAACAACGGAGTTTTCAAAAGTTCCGAAACCTCTTGCGGAGAAAGACAATCCCCGGAAAGGAGCAAATCTCCCCGAACCATGTTCAAAACAACCGACAATTCGTCCAAGCGATAGCTTTTCAATACGGTCAATACACGATCGGCGTCGCGCAAAGCGGATAGATTCGGCGTTGTGACGACGATGGCTTCGTCGGCGGTTGCCACGGCTCGATGAAATCCCTCCTCGATACCTGCCGGACAGTCGATAAAAATATAATCGAACTGCGGCGAAAGCGTATCCAACACCACTTTCACGGATTGCGGGGACACGTAACGCTCCGGTGCGGAACGTCTGCTTGTGAGGAGATACAGGTTGGCGAAATTCGGGTGCCTGACAAGTGCCTGCTTCGCACGGCATCTGCCCTCGATCACGTCGACGATGTCGTAAAGGACGAGGTGTTCTACGCCTGCCGCCACGTCCACGTTGTTCAACCCGAAATCCGCGTCGCATAAAATCACGCGATGACCGCGTTTTGCAAGCTGTGCGGATAAATTCGCCGCGAGCGTGGTTTTCCCCACGCCGCCCTTTCCCGACGTAATGACAATTTTTCTTGCCACAGCGCGATCCCTCCTCTTCGATAAACGTTCAGCATAGGAAAGTATATCACGAGGAAAAGACAATATTTTGTCATATTTATGAGAATTTTGGAAAAGTTCCACGAAAGCATTGCCGAGCAATATTCTCGCGTCGTTACGTTTTTATTATACCCGCTCCGCAACAAAATGAAAAGCTTTTGCCGCTGTTTTCGGCTCTACGAAACTCCGCTTTATCGTCTATTCGGAGTAGAAAAAGGACTCTACGCACGGTAGAGTCCTTTTTTTCGGGCTGTAAAAGCCTATTTTTATAAAGTTTTGGACAGATTTTTCTTATCTGTTGCGTTTACAAAGTTCCGCGCAAACCTCGGAAATTTTAACGTCTTTCGCCGCTAACAGCACCATAGTATGATACAACAAATCCGCCGCCTCGCAAACAACGCATTCCTTCGCGGAATTTTTCGACGCGATGACGAGTTCCACCGCTTCTTCGCCGACTTTCTTGCCGATTCTGTCCACGCCGCGTACGAACAGGAAGCTGGTATACGCGCCCTCTTCGGGATTCTCTTTCACGTCTGCGATAATCCGCTGCAACCGACCGAACATCTCGCCGCCGATCGTGTTATATTCCCCGACGAACTGCTGCGAAAAGCACGTATGCGATTTATTTTCCGGGTCGGACATACCTTTGGTCTGAACTTTCAGCAACAACGTATCTTGGTCGTGATCGATAAACGCCGCCATCACTTTGTGCGTATTGCCGTGCAAATCGCCGAACTTCGTCACCGTTTTCTTCGAACGGCTGTAATAATGCGCATAACCGCTTTCAAAGGTTTTATCCGCGGCTTCCTGATTCATATAAACGAGCATCAATACCTCGCCGCTCTCAAAATCTTGCACGACGACGGGAATAATACCGTCTTTGTCGAATTTCATTTTAGGAACTGTGATCTTTTCTTGTTTCAAAGCCATAACAAACCTCCGTTAAGCGTCTTTCGAGAGTATTATACTATATTTTCTCGTGTTCGTCAATAGGCAAGTAAAAAATTTTTGCATTTTTTCACACACAAAAAATACAGTCGCCGAAACGACCGTACTTTTCCGCATTCAATTCAAAACAACGTCTTTCAAGCCGTCGTACTTTTTCATTGCCGCCATGCGCAATTTCTCGTCGTCGAAATGCCCTTCGAACGCGTCGTCGGAAAGCTTTTTCGCCGCAAAAATCACCTGTGCCGGATATTTCAGGTTCTTGATGTCGGACAACATTTTCCCGGACTGCCGCGTACCGAAAAAATCGCCGCTACCTCGCATCTCCAAATCCTTTTCCGCAATCTTAAACCCGTCCGCATTGTTTTTCAAAGTCAGCAACCGCTCTCTCGCGGCTTCTCCGTCCGTACCCGTCAGTAAAAAACAATAACTCTTCTCTGCGCCTCTTCCGACTCTGCCTCGAAGCTGATGCAACTGCGACAAGCCGAAACGCTCCGCATTATAAATAATCATAATCGTGGCGTTGGGTACGTCCACGCCGACCTCGATAACCGTCGTGGAAACCAAGCAATCGTATTCCCTCGCCTTAAACGCCGACATAATTTCCGCCTTTTCTTTATCCTTCATCCTACCGTGCAACAACCCGAATCGTACGCTCGGCAAACGATTTTTCAATTCGTCGTACAACTCCGTTACGCTCATAATCGAGCCTTCCTCGTCGTCGATTTTCGAACAAACGAAATAGGCTTGCTTGCCGGACTCCGTTTCTCGCTTTACGTATTCGAGCATGTCGTCGTACTTGGAATCGGGAATAATACTCGTGGCGATCTCCTGCCGAGCTTTCGGCTTATCGTTAATCGTCGTGACGTCCAAATCTCCGTAAAAAATCAAAGAAAGCGTCCGAGGGATAGGCGTCGCACTCATCACAAGCATATCCGCACCGGCGCCTTTTTCCGCCAAAGCGTTCCTTTGCGCAACGCCGAAACGGTGCTGTTCGTCGCATACGATAAAGGCGAGTTTCGGAATTTCCACGTCGCCTTGAAAGATCGCATGCGTACCGCAGAGGATATCGATTTCCCCGTTTTTTAATCGAGCTTTCATTTCCCGTTTCTCTTTCGCCGTCATACCGCCTGCCAGATACCCTACCGCATATTCGGGAAAATACTTTTTGAGCAACGCATAGTTCTGCGCAGCCAACACTTCCGTCGGCGACAAATACGCCGCGGAAAAGCCGCTCTTAACCGCCATAAAGATACCGCAGAGCGCAACGGCGGTTTTACCGCTTCCCACGTCGCCTTGAATCAAACGATTCATACGCGTCGGGGCGTTCAGGCTCGTATAAATTTCATTGACGGCTTTTTTCTGTCCGTCGGTAAATTCAAACCCGAATCGTCCAGCAAAAGCTTTCACTTCTTCGGCGGATACACTGTAAAAACGGAGACGAACGTCATCCTTTCCGCCTTTAATAATCTTAAAAGCGGAAATCAGCGTGAAATATTCTTCCAAAGCGATACGTTCCGACGCCAAGTCTTTCGTGCGTTCGTCGGGCGGATTATGCACGTCGTAATATGCCCGATCGAGCGGCGGCAAATCGTATCGCTTGCTGATTTGCCAAGGAATCGCCCCCGTCAAATCCACCTTTTGCAACGCTTCCTTCACGGCGGAGCGTACAATTTTCTGACTGAGATTGCCTCGCAGAGAATAGACAGGCACGATACCCTTTAATCGGTAATTTTTATCCAGTTCCTCAAAAGTCGGATTCACCAACGAAACTTGCCCGTACTTATTTTGCACTCTGCCGTAAAAAAGGTATTCCCCTGCCTGCAATTTCTGTGCGACGTAAGGTTGATTGAACCATACGACCGTGAACGGAAATCCGTCCTGAGAACAATACGCCTTGACCATTTTGCGTTTATTGCCGTAGTTCACCGGTGCGACGCGATTGACTTCGCACGCGACCAAAACCATGTCGTTGTGATACGCGGTACGAATCAAAGCTCGCTCCGTCAAATCGAGATACGTACGCGGATAAAAACGTACGAGATCTTCCGCCTCGTATATCCCGAGCTTATTAAAATCCTTTTCTCTCTTCTCCCCGATAGAACGGAGCGACGACAATTTCATAGCGCACCTCGACTAAAAAACAAAGCGGAAAAAGCCAACCGCCCTTCCCGCTTTTATTATGCTGCAATTTTTATGAAGTTATTCCAAGGAAATAATGTAATAGTAAACGGATTGACCGCCGTTGTGGCAATCCACGTCGCAATCGGGATATTTTTCCCGAATCGTTTCGCAAAGTTCCTCCGCTTCTTCCACCTTGACGTCCTCGCCGTAGTACAACGTAATCACTTGGTGCGAATCTTCCTTCATCTTGTTGATGAGTTTCAACACCGTATCTTCCAAGGCGTTGGACTTCGCCAAAATCTTCTTATCGTCCAAACCGATAATATCGCCTTCCTTAATCGAGAATCCGTTGAGCGTCGTATTACGCACCGCATACGTTACCTGCCCGACTTTCACGTTATCCAAGGCATGAATCATATTCGTTTTGTTTTCTTCCGCACTCACGTCGGCGTCGAATTCCAACGCAGCGGCAAAACCTTGCGGAACGTTCTTCGTGGGAATTACGTGAATCGTTTTATTTTCGATAAGGTTCTTTGCCTGCTCCGCCGCGAGAATGATATTTTTATTGTTCGGGAACACGAATACGTGCTCCGCATTGATTTTCTTCACCGCGTCTGCGATATCGCTCGCCGAAGGGTTCATCGTCTGTCCGCCTTCGATGATACGATCTACCGCCAAATCCTTGAAGATATCCGAAAGTCCTGCCCCCGTACAAATCGCGAGCATACCCATTTCTTTCTTTTCCGCTTCCATCTTCGCTTTCAACTGACGATTTTGCTCCAACATATTCTCGATTTTCGGTCTGTCAAGCTCCCCGAGTTCCAATGCGTACGTCAATGCCTTACCGGGTTGATTGGTATGCACGTGCACTTTCACGAGTTCCAAATCGCCGATACAGATTACGCTGTCGCCGATCGCCATCAGCTTTTCGCGAAGTCTGTCGATTGCGGAAAGCGTCGTGCTTTTTTTCAAATTGATGATAAAGAATTCCGTACAATAGGCATATTGAATCTCACCCAAATCCATGTTGATGATATTCGAATTATCGCCGAATTCCGATTCGTTCTGCGTAGACGCCGCAGAAGTAAGTTCGCTCTCTGCGATTTCTTCGCCCGTGAGCGCGGCGTTGAAGCCTTTGATAATCGTCATCAAACCGACCCCGCCGGAATCCACCACGCCCGCTTTTTTCAAAACGGGAAGAAGTTCGGGGGTCAAAGCCAACGCCTTTTCGCCTTCTTCGATAACGTCGGCGAAAAATTCCTCAAACGTTTTCTTTTTATAAGAAGATTTCACCGCATGTTCGCTCATCATACGGATAACGGTCAAAATCGTACCTTCCTTAGGTACGGAAACCGCACCGTAAGCCACCTTCGTGCCTGCTTCCAAAGCCTTTGCGAAGGTTCGGGGATCCACTTCCTTTTCCTGCTTTCTGATAACGCTGCATATCCCTTTCAAAATCTGCGAAAGTATCACGCCCGAGTTGCCTCTTGCACCTTTTAACGCGCCTTTGGAAACGCTGTCGCAAACTTCCGAAAACGCGCTCGATTGACAAGCGGTCATTTCTTTCACGCAGGATTGCATTGTAAGCGACATATTCGTACCCGTATCTCCGTCGGGAACGGGGAACACGTTCAACGCGTCCACTTTCGCACGGTTCAGCTCCAACTGTTTTGCACCTACGAGTATCATTTTACGAAACTCGGTGCTATTGATTGTTTTATGCATTAGAAATGCTCCTTATTTTTCAATTTGTAAGGCTCTTTGCGCGAATAAAAAGAATCACAATCGCGAAAAAGCGTATAGGCGTGCAAATACGAGCTTCGAGAACCTCCAAAGCTTACACGCAAAAAAGCGCAAAAGACGGAACACGTCCGTTTGTGCGGAAATTACTGTTTTACCCCGATAACGTTTACGTTGACGGTATCTACGATCATACCCGTAAACCCTTCCACTTTATATTTAATCGCCTCTTTCAGCGATTCCGCAACGGCGGCAATGGAAACGCCGTATTTAATCACGACGTATACGTCCACGTAAATTCGGTTCCCGGAGGTGGTGATTTTGATACCGCGTCCGCCGCCCTCTTTGTTGAAGAGCGAATACAAACTGTCGGTAAAACGGCGAGAAACCATTTCCACGATACCGTAGGATTCCATAGCGGTATTCGACGCAACCTTAGCGATTGCAAGGTCGGAAATTGAAATTTTGCCGTAAGCGTTATTCGTATTAACTGCCATAATCTTTCTCCAATTCCTTTACATTGTACAACATTTCACTGCATTTTGCAAGTACTTTTCTAATTTTTTCCGAATATTTTTTATTTTTTGTATTTTTCGGCTCGTTTTTGATTGCTTTTTCTCAAAAGAAATGCTATATTATTTATACATGTGTTTACCGAAAAGGGTCGCTCGGTCTGCACATACCATTTTTATGGTTCGTTACGATAAAAAAATTATCCCACAATCGGAGGTGTCAATATGTCTAGAGTATGTAACATTTGCGGTAAAGGTCAGGCTTCCGGCAACAACGTCAGCCACTCCAACCGTAAAACGAGAAGAACGTTCAAAGTAAACGTACAAAAAGTTTCTTACCTTGAAGACGGTAAGGAAATCAATGCATACGTTTGCGCTAGATGCGTAAGAACCCTTAAAAAAGCGGACGCTGAATAATTCGTCTCCGTTTTTTAACACGCCTTAAAGAAACCGATGTCCGCATCGGTTTTTTTGCGTTCTCGAAAAAAAATCTGTTTTTACTGTTTCATAACATCGGTCAACGACAAGACGAGCCGAGAGGACAATCCTCTCGGCTCGTATCTGATTAAAGCTCATGGTATGTTTTTGCTCCGAATTCATCTTCTAACCCAAGTAAATAATCTGCAGAAATATCTAAAAATACTGCAATATTATATATATTTTCCGCTGTCGGTTGAACATTACCATTAGTCCAATCGGATACGCTCATAGCCGATACTCCTATCTTCTTGGCTAACGTGCGTTTTGATATATTATTCTCTTTTAGCAACTCCGTCAATCTAACTGCAAATAAATTTTTCATATATTCTATTGTAAGATATTTTTTATAAAAAATGTCAATTGTAAGAAAAACCTTACACGATTTAGAATATTTTTACTTAAAATGCTTGACAAATGATTTATCATTATATATAATATGTGTAAGATATATCTTACACATATTATATAGGAGAAAAAAATGAAAGTATTTCTAATTATACTCGTTGTTGTTATTTTGATTGGTTACCCCACTCTTACCATTGTTTTGAAAAGAAAATCCAAAAACTGTAAATCTTGTGGATACGCTTATACAGGCAACGATTTAATATCGTACGCCTCCACAATAATCGCAATTGCTACAGCTGTCGGAGTTGGCGTTATTGGAA
>CAZEVL010000029.1:0-18948 GCA_964515795.1 uncultured Clostridia bacterium
CGTGATATTTGGGATGAATATCAGCTTTCATTTTTACACCTCGCTGTTTGTTTTTTCTTTTACTATGCTTTTCAATTATAACGCTTTTTTTTATCCCCGTCAACTGTTTTTAACTTGAATTTATAAAAAAATAGTTGCAAATTTACGCAAAATGCGTTATACTTATTTTGTTCACGCTATGACGAGCTTTTTCTTTCGTCAAATATCGTCGTGAACGGTTAAGGAAAACTGTCTGTATGAAAGTTTGGCAATTAGCTTATCCGCATAATATACAACACGTTACCGCACCCGATTTGAAGCTCACTTCGGATAAGGTAAAAATAAAAGTTACGAAAGCGCTCCTTACCGAATCGGACGTCGGCGTTTATTCCGGCTCGATCAAAGTGCAAGCGCCTTTCATCCCCGGAAGATTCGCCATCGGACAAGTCACGGAAGCAAACGAGGACTCGTTCGTCAAAAAAGGAGAACGCGTGTATCTCGCAGGCGTCACGGAAGACGAATGCGCCCCCGACGGATTGCGCGTAGCAGGCGAAACCGCAGACGGTTTCTATCGTGATTTCGTCCTTGCGGGAATCGACGACGTTTATCCCCTGCCTGCCTCCGTCAGCGACGAAGCGGCGTTTCTCATCGACGCCATCTCCCTTGCGGAGCATATTGTCGACGAATTGCACATAGACGTCGGTCAACACGTTTTGGTACTCGGCGGAGGGCTGTACGGCAACGTTCTTTGCCAAATCCTCATTTACCACCGTGCCGTTCCCATTTTGGCGGACAATAACGCAGAACGTTTGGCACGCGCGAAAAAATGCGGCATTTACTACACGTTCCCCAACGACGACACCTTGAAGGACAAAGTTCTGGAAATTACGGGCGGTCAACTCGCCGACGCGGCGGTATACCTTGCCTTCGCCAACCGATGCGAACCGTCCATTCTTTTCCCGCTCGTCAAACGCGACGCATACGTAGCGTTCTGCGCCATGACGTGTAAGAGCTTGCCCGTCAACCTCGAATACGCAATGAAAAACAATGTCACGATTAAGGGCATTACGGAAAGCCGGGAATTTGTTTCCACCGCCATCAACCTGTTGGCGAACAAAGCGGTCAATTTCTCGGAATTCCCGATTAAAAGCTATCGAGAAGAAGAACTTCCCGAATTGTTGGAACGATACGCCGCGCAATACGAAAGCGGTGCGAACCTGCCCGAGCAAATCGATATCGTCAAATTTATTTTCTGACAAGCGACGCACAAGGAGAACGCAGAATGAAAATCATAATCGCTTCGGATATTCACGGTTCGGCATACTGGTGCAAACGGCTTTTAGAGGCGTTTGCGGACGAAGACGCGGAAAAGTTACTGCTACTCGGAGATTTACTCTACCACGGCCCTCGCAACGACTTCCCGACCGAATACAGCCCGAAACAAGTATTCGAGATGCTGAACGCCGTTAAAGACAAAATCGTTTGCGTGCGGGGAAATTGCGACAGCGAAGTCGATCAAATGGTGCTCGAATTTCCGATAATGGCAGACTACGCGCTGCTTTCCGATAAAAACATCACCCTGTTCGCCACCCACGGACATCTGTTCAACGCAGACATGCCCCCTTCGCTCACCCGAAACTCCGTACTTTTGAACGGACATTTTCACGTCCCGGAAAACAAACTTTTACGCGAAGGCGTCTATTACGCGAATTGCGGTTCGGTCGCTTTGCCCAAAGCGGACATCCCCCATTCGTATATCGTATACGAGGACGGCACGTTGTATTGGAAGGATTTGGAAACGGGCGGCATTTTCGATTGCTTAACCGTATAAAACATTGCATAAAACGGCTTACGGAAAATTCCGCAAGCCGTTTTCGTTTCTCTTTCGCTTTTTATCCCCGACGCGAAAATTTACAACCGCAAAAATCTTGTCGGTACAAACCGTATTCGTCGGAAAGTTCGATAGAGCGATGATACCCGCCCTTTTTCTTAAAATCCGAATATAAGTACGGAACGTCGTATTCCTTAGACAAACGTTCCCCTATTTCATTCAACCATTCCGCATTTTTATACGGACTGAGCGTCAACGTCGTGCCGAAAAAAGCAAAGCCGTTTGCCTTGGCGATTTCCGCCGTTTTTCGCAAACGCAACTCGTAACATTTATAACAGCGACTTCCTCTTTCGGGTTCGTTCTCCAAGCCTTCCGCCATTTTCAAAAACGTCTCTTTCTCATGGTCGCAATCCAAAAAGCTCCCCCAGCCCGTTTCCTGCAAGAAGCGAATCTGCTCCGTTTTTCGCTTTTGATACTCAATCTCGTCATCGATATTAGGATTGTAATACAATAAGGTGATACGCAAACTATCTTTCAGACGTTCCAAACACGCAGACGAACAAGGCGCGCAACAACTATGCAACAATATGGTCATTCCCTTCGCCGTGCGTTGCAACTGTTCCGTCATTAAATTGTCGTAATTTCGTTTCATGGATTTATTATACCGCCGCAAAGCAGGATTTGTCAATCTTTTTCTGTGAAATTTTTGCGATATGTGTTGACCTGAACGCAGAAATGGTTTATAATACATATTATGGATTTACTGATACCCGTTGCCTCCGGGCTGGAACAAATTACCAAAAGACAACTACTCGCGCTCGGCTACGACAAAACGCCGGCCCGAAACGGCAGGATAGAGTTGAACGGCGACTGGCAAGACGTCGCGCGGCTGAACGTACGCCTACGCAGCGGAGAGCGCGTGCTGATACGGCTTGCGCAGTTTCACGCCACGACGTTCGACGAACTGTACGAAGGCGTGTATTCGATTCCTTGGGAAGAATATCTGCAAACGGATTCCCTGCTTCTAATGGACGGGAAAAGCGTACAAAGCACACTCGCCGCCATAAAAGCGGCGGGCGGCGTCGCAAAAAAAGCCGTCATTCGACGTTTAGGCGATAAACTGCCGAAAGGCAGGGCGACGTTTTCGGAAACGGGAGCGCGTTCCGTGATCGGCATTGCGATTTTCAAAGACGAAGTCACCGTTACGCTCGACACCTCCGGCGACGGTCTGCACAAACGCGGCTATCGTTCCTTGGCATATTCCGCGCCCTTAAAGGAAACGCTCGCCGCGGCGATCATCGACGATTCGTTCTACAACCCCGAACGAGATATCGAAAAACCGTTTGCCGACCCGTTTTGCGGAAGCGGCACGTTACCGATCGAAGCGGCAATGAAAGCCTTACGCATCGCACCCGGACTGCAACGAGCATTCGACTTCGAGCATTGGGCATGCACACCGAACGGTGTTTCGGCGCAGGCGAGAGAGGAGGCGCGCGATTTGGAAAATCGATCGGCAAAGCCCGTGATTTTCGCATCCGACGTGAATCCGAAAGCGATTTCGATCGCCGAATGCCACGCCAAGCGTGCCGGCGTCGAAAAAAACGTTCGTTTTTCCGTCGCAGACGCAAGACGTTTTTCCTGCGAACTGCCGTACGGGGTCTTAATCTCCAATCCGCCGTACGGAGAACGATTATCCGACGAAAAGGAAGTCCGTGCGTTAATGACGGAATTCGGAAAAACTTTCCGAAGACTACCCGAATGGAACGCCTATATCCTAACCTCCCTGACGGAATTCGAACGCTATTTCGGAAAACGCGCCGATAAAAAGAAAAAATTATTCAACGCCAACTTGGTTTGCGGTTTGTACGCATATTTCGGAAAGCCGCCAAAATTCGACGATAAAAAATAGGGGCTCGCACGGTTATGGCATTTTTATACACAAAAGCAGCTATACATAAAACCATACGGGACGTACGCAAAGCGGCAAACGTTTTTTCGCTTTGCAGTCTTGCGCTAAGCGTTGCGGTACCGCTCGTCGCCGTTATACAAAAACGGCAAATACTGCTCGTCCACGTCGCATTGCTCGCGTTGTCCGTGCTTTTCGCCGCAATCACCCTACTTGCCTACATTCGGGAAAGAAAACAGCCGAGCAAAAAAACAAAACGCGTCTTTCAATGGTTAAAACGCGTTTTACGCGGCGTAAACCTCGGCTTTATCTTCTACGGTTTTCTGTTATCCGAAGGCGCGACGTCGAATATTTCTTCGGTATTTTCCATTTTTATCGCAATCGCCTGGACAGCGGAATTGCTGCTCTCCCTGCTTGTGCATGCCGTGGAAAAACGCGCGGAATACTTTTTACAGGGGATTATGGAGGACGTGAAAAACGTACCGATTTTGAACGATTTCGTCGCAAACGGGTTAGGGCGCGAATTTCGTTACGACGGAGAAAAGACCGCGGAAATACGAGAGCTGGAAGCCGTCATCGACGAGCATCGGGACGAATGGCAGGCAAAAGAACGCGAAAACAAACAAAAGAGTAAACTTCGTCGCAAAATACGACGCACCGCTTTTCTAAACTCTCTTCGCACGAAAAACAAACCCGAAAAAGACAACCAAAATCAATAAGGAGCCGATATGTTAGAATACACCAAAACGGCGTTCCGACAAATCGCCGAACGTTTCAAACGGTTGGATTTTTACCGTAGCGTCATCACGCAGCTCATATACATAGCATACCTTATTTACGCACTGCTTGCAGACGTGGGCAACGTCATCGCGAACTCGATTCTGCTACCGCTCACCATAGCGTACTTCCTTTTCTATATCATCGCCTACGCGCGCACGGAGAAAAAGAAAGTTCGCAAACGCGTAAAACGCATCTTTAAGCGGAGCAAACAAATCGTCAAAATCCTCTCCCTCGGCGTATTGGCGTACGGCGTCGTTTCCACCGCCTACGAACTGCGTCCGCTCTCGCTGTTCTTCACTACGCTTATGGCGATAGGATTGTTGGTACAACTTCTTTTCGAACTGTTTTTTCATCTTATCAAGCGCAAAGCAAAAAGCTTTATCCACAATTTGGAAGCGGATTTCGCCCCCGTTTCTTCGCTCAAAAACCTTTTCGCAAAAAAGAACGAATCTATCGAAACGGAAGAATTCGTCGACGAAGAAGACGAGGACACGGTTTGGAATGTATAAAACAATAAACGACGCCCCTTCGCACGGCTAAGCCGCACGAAGGGGCGTTATTTTGTACGCACACGGAGCTTACTCTTTTTTCCGCTCCGCGTCCGAAGCTTGCTTGGAGGGACAAGCCGCATTCGTACAACCGCTACAACCGCAGCCGCAACCGCCCTTACCTTTTTTCTTTTTCCATATCGTATACGCGGCGACGCCGATAACGACCAGTGCCGCCAACCCGATAATTACATAATCGATAGGTTTCATAGCTACTCCTTATTTAGTTCAATACCTGCCCGCCTCATTTCAAAAAGCAAGGCGGGCAGGTACGAGTTTATTGAAAAAATCGAAATTTGGTGTAATCCGTATTATTTTGTCTTATACAAAGGCTTTTCTTTTTTATCCATTGCCTTGTTATACAAGACGATACCGACGGTAACAAGCACCGCAACGGCAAGCCAAATTGCCAACGTCCATGTAAATTGCCCGACGGTATACACAATCGTCGCCACGAGATAGGAAACCACAATCCAGAACAAAAGCGTCCATTTGAACTTCTCTTTTCCGATTTCCGCCCTCGCCGTAGCCACCGCCGCAAAACAAGGAATCGTCAACATATTAAACGCAATGAATGCAATCAACGCAGGTACGGTAATACCCGTTTCTTGGATCATCAATACAACTTCCGCCACGCCTTCTTCCGTGCCTTCAAAGCCCGAAACGATACAAGCCGCCAACGCGCTGAACGTTGCGATAACGTTCTCTTTTGCAATCAAGCCCGTAATTGCCGCCACCGCAAACATCCAGCCGTAAGCCTTCAACTGCGAACCGAACCCGAGCGGCGTAAAGATAGGAAGAATCAACTTACCGATCGACGCCAATATGGAACTATCCATTCCCTCGACCCCGACATACGTCCAATCCCAAGAGAAATTCGACAAAAACCAGATAACGATCGTCGAAGCGAAGATGATGGTAAACGCTTTTTGAATAAAGTGCTTTGCTTTATCCCAAAGATGCAACAACAAATTTTTCGCACCCGGCATATGGTACAAAGGAAGCTCCATGATAAACGGAGACGCTTCGCCGCGCATCGTGGTATTTCTCATAATCAACAACGCAACGAGTGCCGTCACGATTCCGAGCAAATACATACCGTACGTGATAATATCCGCGTTTCCGACGCCGAATTGCTGCACGATACCGCCGGAAATCGCCGTCAAAATAGGCAACTTCGCACCGCAGGAGAAGAAAGGAATGACTCGAACGGTCGCCTGACGCTCCCTTTCGTCCGCCATCGTACGGGTATTGATCATTGCAGGAACGGAGCAACCGAAGCCCATAATCATAGGCATGAACGCTCTTCCCGAAACGCCGAAACGACGGAAAATCCTATCCAACATGAACGCTACACGCGCCATGTAACCGCTGTCCTCCAAAATGGAGAAGAAAAGGAACAATACAAGAATCTGCGGCAAGAACGAAAGCACAGCCGCCAAACCGCCCCAAATACCGTCGCACACAAAGCCGGAAATCGCTTCGCTCGCCCCGAGCGCATCCATTCCCAACCCGAGCAGTTCTCCTATCTTATCCGTCAACAACGCAAGCGCGTTACTTAGAATAACCCCGGGAGAGTTCAAACCGCCGGCAAAGAAAATGCCTTTCGCCGCAGAACCTTCCGCACCGCACCATTCCCCGAACGAAGGAATGATATTTCCCAAATAGAACAGATTTTCCGAGAACGTAAAGTGGAAAATAAAGAACATTATGACAAGGAAAATGGGAATCCCCGCCCACTTGTTCGTCAAAACTCTGTCCGCCTTATCGGACGCGGAGAGCGTTCCGTGCGTATGCGTCCTCGACCTCGTCAACGTCGTCGAAAAATGCGCCGTGATATATTTGTAGCGCGCGTCTGCAATCGCAGCCTCCGCATCCCCGTCGTAACCGTCTTTCTTGGTTACGTTTTCTTCGATAAACGCCTGCACCGCACGCGCTTCCGCAGGGTGGTTTTTGATCTCGATTTCGTCCTTTTCCACCAATTTCACCGCGTGGAACAAAGGCGCGCTGACTTCTTTTAACTTCAATGCGATTTCCGCATTCGCAATCGCAGAGCCCAACACCGAATGCCGCAACACGCTCTCGCCCGAGCGTTTGAGCGCAACTGCTTCCAATGCGCGTTTCATCAATTCGTCAACGTTCGTGCCGCGAAGCGCGGAAATTTCCACTACGGGAAATCCGATGCGTTTTTCCAACGTCTTTACGTCGATTTTATCCCCGTCTTTTTCCAGCACATCCGTCATATTCAACGCCACAACCAAAGGAACGTCCAATTCCATCAACTGCGTCGTGAGGTAAAGGTTACGTTCCAAATTCGTCACGTCTACGATGTTGATGATACAGGCCGGCTCTTCTTCCAACAGGAAATTTCTTGCGATAACTTCTTCGGGCGTATAAGGCGACAGGGAATAAATCCCCGGCAAGTCCACGATCTCTACGGGATGACTACCTTTCTTGTACGTACCGACACGTTTGTCGACGGTTACGCCCGGCCAGTTGCCTACGTGAGCCGTGCTGCCCGTCAACGCATTGAAAAGCGTGGTTTTGCCCGAGTTCGGGTTACCCGCCAATGCAAATTTTAACATATTCTATGTACTCCTTTATATTTTTACCTTTTAATCCATTTCCACCTGCGCCGCTTCCGCCTTACGCAACGTCAACTCGTAACCGCGAATGGAAATTTCGATCGGATCGCCGAGCGGTGCTTTTTTACGAAGATAAATCTCCGCACCGGGCGTAATCCCCATATCGAACAGACGTCTGCGAACGACGCCTTCGCCTCTTACTGCCTTTACCTTTCTTTTCTCGCCTATCGAAAGCTGCGATAAAAGTTTCATTTCTGCCTCCATTGAATATATAAGATTTCTTAACCTCGGTTAAGTTTATTATCAAAAGAAAAAGCGGATTTAACCGTTTCGTGAAGTTATTATAACACGATTTAACACTATTGTCAACAAAAAATAAACCTTGGTTAAAATTTTTTTGAAAATTTTTCTAATTTTTTTCGTCTACATTATTATATTATAAAAGACGCATGAATATGCGCCTTAAAAAAGCCGACACGATTAAGCCAAATCGGTCGTTCCCTTTTCAAATCTACCGTCGTTGCTTTCCGTGATATCGGCATACATTTGCCGTAACAATCGATTCGCCGCCTCGTAGTCTTTTCTCTCCACCAATTTTTCGAGCGAATCCTCGTTATACACAATTTTCGTAAACCATAACGAACGGTAAAGCGTATAAATATCCCACGCCGCACTCGATTCTTCTTTACTTAACCGTCTAACGGAAAGATAACCGTTCAAAAACGCCGGGAAGAGCACCTCTCGAACATTTTTATCCGTCCCTTCGGGAAGCTCCATTTCATACGCCGTCAAAAGTCCCTCCATTACAAGATCGGAAACCAACACCTCGTCTCCGGCGTTGTTATAATCAAAAATGTGCAGCTTTCCGTCTTTACGAACAAGGTTATTAACGGATACGTCGCCTTGCACCGCCGCTTTCGGCAAACTGCTCCATACCGAACGCAATTTCGCCAATTTTTCTTCACGTAGCTCCTTAATCCGTATAACGAGCGTTTGGTCGAGATTTTCATTTTCACCGATTCGGCAAAAACTTTCAAATACATCCACGTCGTTCCGATACGCGGCGGAAAACAGTGTTCCGCAACCGATCTCCGCTCTATTTTTCAAAGAAATCCTATGCATACGAGCCATTAACGCTCCGATCTTATAAGAAGTTTCGACGTCGATCGCCGTAATTTCTTCACCGCACCAATCTTCAACGGTAACGTTACACGGAAGACCGTTATAGACGTACTCGGTACAGTAGTTTCCGTTCGCCGCATATCGCAGCGGAGTTTCCACTCCGTTTTGCCGCATCAGTTCCGAAAACGCACTTTGCTTTTCAAGCACGTTACGCTCTTCGAGCAACGCATCGCTTTCTCGCAAAATCTTAATCACAACGCGTTTTCCGCTTTCAAGAAGAACGGACAATATAATCTTTACTAGGTTTCCTTCGTTATAATCTATGTATTCACGCTGCTCACAAAAAGCCGCATCCAATCCGTACAACGCAAGAACGGAATGAATAACGTCCTCTTGAACCTTTTGCTTTTCCTGCATAAATCTACTCCTTTAACGACTTCCGCGCCACGCATTTTTCACGCTTGACCGAGCATACGTTTTACACTCTTCGTCTAACCATAGTTAAAAAACGCAAACCGACTTGTTTTACTTTTTTACGGCAGTTTTCATCATCGAAAACGTTTCCTCGGAAATCAAATGCTCCATACGACAAGCGTCCTCTTCCGCCGTAGCGGCGGAAACACCGTTAAGAATCAGATATTCGCGAATGATACAATGCTTTTCATACACAATTTCCGCATACGCTTTTCCCTGTTCGGTAAGATACAAATGCTTCCCTTCCTCGTAAACGTATTCTTTTTCAAACAGCAATTTCATCGCCTTGTTTACAGCCGCCTGCGAAACGCCCATACGCTTCGCCACGTCTATGCGGTGCACAACGGGCTGTTCTTGCCCGAGCGTTAAAATACTCTCCAAATAATCCTCTTCCGATTGATGAAATCTTGTATACGTATTCATTCCGTTTCCTCCTCTTCATCGCATACACGGCATGCGCATTTTTCTTTCGACGCCTACCCCGTACAGAACTTTTAACAAATGTAGTTCACCACATACACGGTATGCAGATTTTATATTTGTCTAAGACACGGTATGTGCATTTCCCTCGACGCACAGCCGCCGTCACACACCATGCGGACTTTCTAAAAAAACGCTTGCCTTGACGTCATAAAATGAGCATCGCATCCCCGAAGGAGAAGAATCTGTACTTATTCTCCACCGCATATTTATAAACGTCCAAAATCTCCTCGCGCCCCGTCAAACAAGACACCAACATAATCAACGTGCTTTCCGGCAAATGAAAATTCGTAATCAACCCGTCCACGCACTTCATTTTATAAGGCGGATACAAGAAAATTTCCGTATTGCCGTGACAAGCGCGCACCATGCCGTGCTCGTCGGCGACGCTCTCCAAAGTTCTGACGGAAGTAGTCCCGACGGCAATCACTCGACGGCCTTCGCGCTTTGCTCGATTGATAATCTCCGCGGAATGCTCCCCGATTTGATAATATTCGGAATGCATTTTATGATCGGTAATAATTTCTTCGTTGACGGGACGAAACGTACCCAACCCAACGTGCAGAAGCACCTCGGCGATTTCTACGCCTTTCGCGCGGATTTTATCCAACAACGCTTCCGTAAAATGCAGCCCTGCCGTCGGAGCGGCAGCCGAACCGTTCACCTCGCTGTACACGGTATTATACCGAGCTTGATTTTCCAATTTTTCTTTGATATACGGCGGCAAAGGCATCGTCCCCACCCTCGAAAGCACGTCCTCAAACGCTCCTTCGTAGGAAAATTCCACAATGCGCTCCCCGGAATCGGTAATATCCCGAACGACAAACGACAGCTCGTCCCCGATGGTCATCTCTACGCCGATTTTCCCCTTTTTCCCGGGGCGCATCAATACTTCCCAAGTATTCAAATCGTACCGCTTCAACAGCAGCACTTCCACCACGCCTCCGTGTTTCGTCCGTGCGTACATACGGGCAGGTATCACCTTCGTATTATTCACGACCAACACGTCGCCTTCTCGCAAATAATCGACTACGTCGTGAAAAATCTTGTCCGTAATCGTCTTATTCTCCCTGTCGTATACCAACAGCCGCGAAGAATCGCGCGGCTCGGCAGGCGTTTGCGCAATCCGCTCCTCCGGCAAATCATAATAAAAATCGCTTTTTTTATACCGTACTTTTTCTTCCATATCGTTTTTCTTTTCCTTTCTCACGACAAACAGGCATTCAACGCATACCTGCCCCTATCGTTTATTCGTCCGATTCAAAAATCGAAATTTGTCGACGAGCCTTTACGCTCGGTTGCAGCCCCATATGCGCATAACCGTCTTTCAAGCAAATGCGTCCCCTCGGCGTACGCGCTATAAACCCGAGCTGCAACAAGTAGGGTTCGTAAACGTCCTCGATTGTATTCGCGTCCTCGTTAATCGTCGCGGCAAGCGTTTCCAAGCCCGTAGGTCCTCCACCGAATTTTTCAATGAGCGCGCGCAGCAGACTTCTGTCCGTTTCGTCCAAGCCGAGCTCGTCGATTTCCAACCTTGACAACGCAAACCGCGCGTCTTCACGCACGATACGGTCGTTACCTTTTACCAAGGAAAAGTCGCGTACGCGTTTCAACAAGCGGTTCGCGATACGAGGCGTTCCACGGCTGCGACGGGCTACCTCAGCTGCCGCGTCCCCGTCGATCTCTATTTCCAACGCACGCGCGGAACGGCAAACGATTTCCTGCAATTCCTGCGGCGTATACATTTCCAAACGGTTGATAATCCCGAATCGATCGCGCAAAGGCGCGGCAAGCATTCCCACACGCGTCGTCGCACCGATCAAAGTGAACTTTTTCAGTGCAAAACGAATATTCCTCGCAGAAGGACCTTTCCCTACGATAATATCGAGTGCATAGTCCTCCATGGCGGAATACAAAATCTCCTCCACGGAACGATTCAAACGGTGAATCTCGTCAATAAACAGCACGTCTCCGTCGTTCAGATTCGTCAAAATCGCCGCCAAATCCCCCGCACGCTCTATCGCAGGTCCGCTGGTGAGTTTTATCGACACCCCCATCTCATTGGCGATAATATGCGAAAGCGTAGTTTTACCGAGCCCCGGAGGACCGTATAAAAGAACGTGATCGAGCGCCTCTCCCCGTGCCTTCGCAGCGGCGATATACACGCTGAGATTCTCTTTCACCTTTTGCTGTCCGACGTAATCGCACATCGTTTTCGGACGTAAGACATTCTCCTCCGCGTCATATTCCGTTTTTGTCCCTACCAGCAAGTTTTCCTCGCCGTAGTCGTAATCTTCTTCAAACATATTTTTTCTCTCTATTAAGATTAAATATCAAAAAACTGTCAGGATTTAGTCTTGATAGGACATATTTTCCTCTCAACAGCCGCCTTGCAACGCTTTCAAAATTATGTCCTGCACGTCCGTTGCCGACGCGCCTAAATCGTGCGCCCTCTTTACCGCCTGCACGCTTTCGGTGCGCGTAAAACCTAACCCCGTCAACGCCGCAACCGCTTCTTCGTCCTGCGGAGAGAGTTTCGCCGTCGTCGCGCCGTCCGCGGCAGGCGAAAGGGAATCTCCGCTCGCGCTCAAAACTTCCGCCGCAGAAATTTTTCCATGTAATTCCAAGACGATTTTTTCCGCCGTTTTCTTTCCCAAACCTTTTACGGAGCTCAATCGCTTTACGTCCGCCGTCGCAACCGCCTGTGCAAAATCATCCGCGCTCAAAGACGCCAAAATCGAAATTCCCATTTTGGGTCCTACGCCGGAAACGGAAATCACCTTCAAAAACAGCTCCTTTTCCTTAGGGGAAGCGAAGCCGAACAGCGTCGCGCCGTCCTCTTTAATTTGCAAATACGTGTATATCTCGCCCGTTTCGCCTTGGTTCAGTTTGGAAAACGCCCCGTTCGAGCAATATATTTCGTAGCCGACCCCGTTGACATCCAAAAGAACCGTTTCCGACGTTTTAGTCAATACCCTGCCTCTTAAATACGATATCATACCTCATCCTCTCTTTCGTCCTTCTTTTTCGGTTGCATACCTGCCCCCGTCATTTTCGGTTTCACCGCGGACACGCCCCTACTCGACGAAGCTCTGCCGACCCCCGAAACGCCGCTCAGCCCGGTCGCTTTTCGCAATGCGCTCTCGCTCGCCGCGGAAGAAAATCCGCCGTTGGATTTCGATCGTTTGGAACTACATTCCCCTGCCGCCATCAGCTCTTGATACGCCGTTGCGGGAGCAGGCGCATTCCGCCCTTTCGCCCTCGTCATATTTCCGACCGCAAACAACGCACCGAAACGGCTTGCAGAAGCGTGACAAAGAGCAATCGCCAAAGCGTCTGCCGCGTCGTCTGGCTTTGGGACGCTCTTCAAGCGCAACAGCGACGTGACGACAAGCTGCATTTGTTTTTTATCCGCCCGACCGTACCCCGTCAACGCCTGCTTAATCTGCATGGGCGTATATTCGTACAGTCTACCGCAAACCTTTACGCAAGTCAACAAAGCAACTCCGCGCGCCTGCGCCACTGCGATTCCCGTCGTGATATTCTTGGAAAAGAACAACTCTTCCATCGCAATTTCGTCGGGGTGAAATTTCTCCAAAATTTTTTGAAGCCCTTCTTCCAGCAACGCCAACCGAACGGGAAGCGACTCCTCTTTCGGCGTAACCACCACGCCGCAGTCGACGGCACGACAAGTACCGCGTGCGTCCTTTTCTATTACTCCGTACCCCAACGTAGCTATACCGGGGTCAATACCTAAAATAATCATATCTTTTTCCGATTTTTTATTATTGTACCAAAAAAGAAAGCAAAAGTCAAGATGAACGTAGGTTAAGTAAAAATTTTCATAAAAAAGACGGCAGTACCCTATTGACAAACTCCGAAAACACGTTATAATAAACGACGCAACGGGTCAAAAACGAGTTTTCGACATTCGCCAACCGCGACAACGCGACGATACGTAGCGATTTTCCGCCTCCTAAAAAGCAAGTCGAAAAAAGGAGCTGCACGTGAAAGTCAAAGTTGTGTTACTGTTACGTCTGTTGGGCTTGGACGGACTCCTTTTGGGTCTGTTTGAAAAACTTGCGCTTCATCTTATCAAGAAATTGACGGACTGGTCCGACACGGTCCGCAATCTGTTGGACGAAGCACGGACCGTTTACGACGAAGTATCCGAATAACTTCCTAATCATTCCGACTCGGACGCCCTCTCCGTCCGAAAGGTCCGTATAGAAAAACGCCGACCGCTAACTCGGTCGGCGTTTTACCGTTTTTGTGTTATTTCGATTATTCCGCTTTAATCGCGCTTACAGGGCAACCGTCCTCGCAAGCTCCGCAATCAACGCATTCGTCGTTGATAACGTAGATACCTTTCGCATCGTCCATCGCAATCGCGCCGACGGGACAGGTGTCTGCGCAAGCGCCGCAAGCCAAACATTCATCCGTAATTACATGTGCCATAATCGTCACCTCCGAATTTTCGATTTTCTCTATTCTCATTATACCACATTTTTTTACTTTCGTAAAGACTTACAAGGCATTTTTTCGAATTTTTCAAAAAGATTTTTCAACATTTTACACAAATTGGCGTTCCGCGACATTCGTTCCGTTATTTTCGAAAGCTCCGCAACCGCTCGACGACCTCTTTCGTCGCCGCAGCCAAAGCGCGCACGTCCTCTTCCGAATTGTCTTTTCCGAAGCTGAACCGCACGGACGATTTCGCCTCCGATTCCGTCAACCCCATCGCCGTTAAAACGTGGCTGGGTTTTATCGAAGCACTGGCACAGGCAGAACCCGCCGCAACGCATATACCTTTAAGATCCATATTATACAAAAAATCCGCATTATTCACACCGTCGAAACGTATATTCAACACCGACGGAATTTTCTCCCCGTCGCCGTTTCGGTGCACCCCTTCCAAAGACGCTATCTCCGACAAAAACAGCGAACCGAGATTTTCCAACCTTTCATTCATTTCGGACATGCCCCGTACGTTTTTTTCATACGCAGCCGACAACCCGACCACGGCAGACACATTCGTCGTACCGCCGCGAAGTCCTCGTTCCTGTTCTCCGCCGACAATTAAACGTTCCGTTTTCAACCCGCTTTTGATATACAAAACGCCTGCCCCCTTGGGACCGTAAAATTTATGCGAAGAAAACGACAGCAAATCCACCCCCCATTCTTTCACGTCGATCGGAAGATACGGGGCGGCTTGCACCGCGTCGGTAAAAAACAGACTCCCGTTTTCATGCGAGAGCCGCGCCGCCTCCCGAACGGGTTGCAACACGCCCGTTTCGTTATTGACCGCCATCATCGCAACCAATCCGGTTTTCTCCGTCAAGGCGGATTCCAAAGCCGAGATCTCAACCCTGCCGTCCTTATTTACAGGTAAATAGGTGACTTCAAAGCCCGCCCGTTCCAACCGAACCGCCGATTCCAAAACGGCATGATGCTCCACGGAGGACACGATAACGTGCGTTTTCCCTTGCCCCTTTTGCGCATACGCGCCGACGAGCATCGCCCAGTTATCCGCCTCCGTTCCTCCGGACGTGAAATATACCTCGTTCGCCCTCGCACGGATCAATCTCGCAATCTTATCGCGCGCTTCGTCCACGGCGTTCAACGCCGAACGCCCGATTCCGTGCGGAGAATCCGGGTTCCCGTATACGTCCGTAAAATAGGGCAACATCTTTTTTAATACTTCCTCGTCGAGCGGCGTCGTAGCCGCGTGATCAAAATACAATCTCTGCATACGTTAAACTTCCATAATATATTACAAATCCATGTTTATTATAGCTTTTCGAACAACACTTGTCAAGCAAGACGTTCCGTTTCCGACTGCCGTTTTCCGCATGTTACAAAAAAATTAAAAAAAATTTTAACTTTTTTCAAAAACCCCCTTGAAAAATGTGAAAAAATATAATATAATGGTTGCAATTATCGGTGATTTGTAAATTTTGAAGAATTTCACTTTTTGAATTTACGCCCCATGAACCGATAAAATTTCAACGATTTAGGGGGATTTTATATGAGTAACACAGGCGAAAGCATCCGCAACATTGCGGTGGTAGGTCACAGCGGCGAAGGGAAAACCACGTTGGTGGAAGCAATGCTGTTTGCGGCAGGCGCAATCGACAGACAAGGACGCATATCCGACGGAACGACCGTATCCGATTACGACGACCTTGAAAAAGCAAAAAATATGTCCGTTTACACGTCCTGCTCTCACTTAATGTGGAAAAACGTCAAGGTGAATCTTCTCGACTTACCCGGATATTACGATTTCGAAGGTGAAAGAAACGAAGGCTTACGCGCCGCAGGCGGCGCACTCCTCGTAGTCGGGGCAAACGGTACGCTCCCCATCGGTGCGGAATCCGTTGTCAATTACTGCTTAAAGCTCGGCAAACCGCTGATTGTGTTCATCAACGGCATGGACAAAGAAAACGCGGACTATTTCGGCACCGTGCAGGCTTTGAGAGCAAAATACGCAGGAAAGCTCGCACCTATTCAGATTCCGATTATGGAAAACGGAAAAATGCAAGGCTGTATCAACGCCTTGCAAGAACGTGCCTACTTGTTCAAGGAAGGCGGAGCGCAAGAAATTCCCATTCCCGAAAACATGAAAGCACAGGTAGAAGAGATGAAAGCCGGTCTTATGGAAACCGCGGCTGAAAACGACGAGGGTCTGCTCGACAAATTCTTCGAAACGGGCAGCCTGACAAAAGAAGAAACCATACAAGGCATTCGCCTCGGTATCGCTTCCGTCAACACCATTCCCGTAATGGCAGGCTCCGCCCTGCAAAACAGAGGCGTCATCAACCTTTTGAACGAAATCGTTACCTACATGCCCATGGCGCGCGAACGTTTGAATACCCTCGCACAGGATTTGGCGACCGACACATTGGTCAGCGTGCGTACGGATAAAGACGCTCCGTTTGCGGCACAAGTATTCAAAACCGTCATCGATCCGTTCTCCGGAAAGCTCAGCTATTTGAAGAGTTTCCGCGGCGTTTTGAAGAGCGGTTCCACCGTTTGGAACGCAAACACGGAAACGGAAGAACGCATCGGACAGGTTTACGTACTTCGCGGCAAAAAAATGGAACCCGTAGACGAACTCTCCACGGGCGACATCGGTGCGGTAAATAAATTGAGCAATACCAATACGGGCGACACACTCTGCGACCCGAACGCGAAGCTCCGCTTTACTCCCATACATTTCCCGAAGCCCACGCTCTTTATGTCCGTAGCCGCGGAAAAGAAAGGCGAAGAAGACAAAGTTTTCGCAGGACTCGCCAAGCTCCGCGAAGAAGATTACACCTTCTCCATCGAAAAGAACGCCGCAACGGGCGAAATGCTAATCGGCGGTCAAGGCGACATTCAGTTGGAAATTTTAGCAAAGAAAGTGAAGGCGCGCTACGGCGTGGATATGAAGCTCGGCGAACCGAAAATCGCCTATCGAGAAACCATCCGCGGCAATGCAGAGGCGGAAGGAAAACACAAGAAACAATCGGGCGGACACGGACAATACGGACATTGTAAGATCCGTTTCTCCCCTTGCGAAGAGGAATTCGTTTTCGACGAAGAAGTTGTCGGCGGCGCAGTCCCCAAAAATTACTTCCCCGCCGTGGAAAAGGGGCTTCGCGAATGCATGGAAAGCGGACCTTTGGCAGGTTATCCCGTCACCGGCGTAAAAGCCGTATTGTACGACGGAAGTTATCATGACGTAGACTCCAACGAACTTTCCTTCAAAATGGCAGCTGCTATTGCGTTCAAAGAAGGCTTAAAAAACGCAAAACCCGTTCTTCTCGAACCCGTTCACCGCTTGAAAATCGCCGTACCCGGGGAATACTTAGGCGACGTCATGGGCGACATCAACAAACGCCGCGGTCGTATTATGGGGACGGATAACGACGGCGACACCTCTATCATCACGGCAGAGGTTCCGCTGGCAGAAATAAAAACGTACACGATGGAGCTCCGCTCCTTAACCCGCGGCAGCGGAAAATTCGTATCCGAATTCCTCGATTACGAAGACGTACCGCCGATGCTGGTCGACAAAATCATCGCAGAGGCGCAGAAAAATAAAGAATAAGTTTTCCATATTCTTCTACGCTTAACGAATATGAAAAGCCTTTCGGACTCCCCCTCCGAAAGGCTTTTCTCTTTGCGTATCGGCGACAACGCATTTCTATATTTCTTCTTGCGAAACGCTTGCAACACCCCCCGATTTGTGCTATACTATACTTATGAAATACGATTTTTATAAAAAATTATACGAAAAGAACGCTGCGTTTTTGGATTCTCGAAACGTAGCCAAAAAAGCACTGCCGATTTTCGATAAACTCTTAACGGCGAGCTTTTTCGTCGCCTATGCGATACTCTGCATATTCGTCATCGTAACCGAAGTAAGCGCAGTACAAACGTTACCGGTTTTCTTCGCGCCCCTCTTAGGTTTACTGGTCGCAAGCATTTTACAGCTGTTCGTCGACCGACCTCGCCCGTACAGCGAACAAGGCGCAGGCATTACGCCGCTCGTCGAAAAAAAAACACAAGGGCTCTCTTTCCCCAGCCGCCACCTCACGTGCGCAACGGTCATCGCGACCGCTTGTCTACCCTACATCGCCCCCTTGGGCATTTTCCTGTACTTTTTGAGCGTTCTGCTTCTTTACACAAGATTTTCTTTGGGATTACATTACCCTGCAGACCTTTTGGCAGGCGGCGTTTTGGGATGTGTCTGCGGTGCGTTCGTATTTCTTTTATAAACGTCAACGCATACACGGTACGCGCGTTTTTCATAATCGCAACTAAAACACACAAACGAAAAACGATGGAAAATCCCACAAAAACTTAAAAATTTCTTTAATTTTTTTCTCACAAAACATTGCGCCGAAGCACTATGGCGTCATGCATACAGATATAAAAGCAACCCGGAGGTCAATATGAGAACAGAATATCCCTATCCGCAACGGAAACGACGGATTTGGCAGAGTTTGAACGGCGAATGGCAGTTCCGTTTCGGTGACGAGCCAAACGGAGAATACCCGTTAAAAATACAAGTACCATATGCCTATCAAAGCAAGGCAAGCGGAATCGGCGACGTAACGCAACACGACGTGTTGTGGTATAAACGTAAATTCGTTTTAAGCGAAGAAATGCAAGCATGCGAAACGGTACGTTTGAATTTCTTAGCGGTAGACTACGAATGCCAAGTGTTCGTCAACGGAAAATTCGTAATCGAACACG
>CAZEVL010000030.1:0-18764 GCA_964515795.1 uncultured Clostridia bacterium
TGGACAACAAGCCGTCTTCGCGTCGATCCTCGCTCATCAGCTTCAAATTCGACCGTGCGTATTCCGCATTGCCGTCCTCGAACGCATAATAGCCGCACAGCATTTGATTGCGCGAATCGAACGCATACAAGCACTGTTCGCGCCAAGGCGTATCCACGTAATGTTCCATTAAGCAAAGCTTTAAGCTGTTTTCGCATAAATCGTAAATGCGTTGATCGAGCGGATCGTCAAGGGCAATCCCTTTCGCCTTTACGGGATAATACTGCGGCAACAAGCCGATATATTTCACCTCGATAGGTTGTTCCGCATACACCTCAACGTATCTGCAACCGAGGCGCAACATATAATTCGTGTACTTGTTTTCGCCCTTTTTCGCCACGTATTCGAAGCTGAAATCGCGATTGTCGATAATGCGCCGCACGTGTCCGTTTTGCAAGTCCTCGCCCCAGCAAACGAGCAATTTCTGCTCCGTTTCCGAAGTAAATTCCAAATCGGGCAAACCGACAATTTCCTTGCCCAAATCGATAAGGAAATAGTTCCCCTCGTTTTTGAGAATTTTCGCCGCAACGCGTTCGCCTACGATCGATTTTTTATTGGGACGAGGGAAAAGCTTGCAATGCTTCTCCGCGACGACGGCAGGCGTCCAACCGCCCTCCTCCGTTTCCTTTCTCGCGTCGTACAAAAAGCTGTAACCCAACTGATAGGTGACCTTCTTTTGATAGCCGTTTTTATAAACGGGGCTTTTCCTACAAAGCGTGTTTTCGTCGCTTGCGGCAAGAATTTCTTCGCCTTGCGCAACCTCAAACAGCAAACCTGCCTGCGAGGAAAGATTCCGTTGCGAATCTTCTCCGAAATGCCAAACGAGCATACGGACGGTGTTTTCACCCTCGTTTAGATAGGGCGTAATATCGATTTCGTCGTAAATTTTGTAATGCTCGAAATCGCCGTATTGATTGCTCGATACATACCTGCCGTTGACAAACAGGGTATAATCCCCGTCGCAGGACAAGCGACATACCGTCGTTTTTACGCTTGCGGAAAACGTCGCGACAAACTCGCCGTAGACATTCTTTTCCTGCTCGTTATTGATCCATATCCATTTTGATTTTTTGAAAATTTGCATAATTCTATCAAAGTCCGTAATTGTTGAATTTTTCAGGATACGCATAACAAGTTTCGGACGGGCGATTCAACAACACGACGGAAATAACCTCCGTGTGTGCCCTTCCATGCTCGGAAACGATCATTAAAATCCGATTATGCGCACTTATTTTTTCTGGAGCCGTCAAAACAATCTCCGTCGGAACGCTGTGACAAGTATTTTCCGTCAACGACATCCAAGTAGGCGTATATACGTCGAAATCGTCGTTGCTCGCCGTCCAGCCCTCGGGCAAAATAAACTTTACGTTGACGTTATGCGGTTGATTCCCGAACGCCTTGATATTGTTTTGGAAGCTAATCGTCAAACGCTTTTGCTCGCCTGCGGTAATGTATGCGCCGCCGTGCACCGTTACCAAAGCCGTAACCGTCGTGCAACGTTTTACAATCGTATTCGGCTCTTTCAACGACAACACGGAGCAAGCCATTTCCTCCGATTCCTCGCTCTGTCCGTAAGGGAGCAAAAATCTATCCGTTTCCGTCGACGAAACTTCCGTTTCCGCCGAAGTAAACTCTACGGGAACGGCAAACGACGCGCGCATTTCGTACAGCACGACGGGCGCAAGCTTCGTTACGCGATCGGTCAGCTGCTTACAACTGTCGATAACGGGCCAAGCCGTACCGAGATTGATACAACACGTCACGATTTTGTCGCCGACGTGCGTTGCCCAATCCTGCGGAATCCCTTTCGTACCGTGCATAATCCCGAAAATCGAACCGAGCGTAGCCGCCGTACAATCGGTATCGTCGCCGCAATTCACCGCGAGCAACATGGATTTCTTAAAATCGCCTTCGCCGTACAAAAGCCCGAGCATGGCATACGTCACGTTGGAAGGCGCGGAAAACCATCCGTCGCCGATATCGGAATTCTGCGCCAAAACGGCATTGCGTGCCTCCGTCGCCGTCATGCCGTTATCGTAGCATTCGAACAACAAACGAACAGACTTCGCCAAGCGACATTCTTTCGGAATCTTCGCCAAGCCGATTTCTACCAATTTTCGCATATCGGAAACGACGAAAGCCGCGCTTTCTATCGCCGCGACGAACATTGCCGCATACGTGCCTTCCCCGATACCGTGATCTATTTTCGCATCCTCGATGGCATAACGCGCCGCCAAATCGGGCGAAGCCGGACAAAGGCACGCCCAAATTTCCGTACGAATCCACGCCCCGTTGGAATGTTTCAATACGTGATTATTTTCGGTTTCGCCCGTCAACGGCGGAACGATCCCGATTTCCATATTTTTACGAGCAATCGCATATTCTCCCATATATACGGGAATATACGACAGCCAGTATTCGCCCAAAGTAGCCGCGTTGACGTTTTTCGCGCCTTCTTTTTCCATGGCGTGCAGCCAAATCAGCTGTAAATCCAAATCGTCGTTCGGCAAAGCTTCTCCCGCTTTCGTGGAAAAGCCCGTCACGTTTAACGTTTTTCTCTCCCCCTCGTACGGTCCGCCGAGCGTACCGCCGATATTTTTTCCCGTCCAACAAGCCAAAACCTTGTCTTTGTATGTTTCGAAATTTAACTTCATTGTTTCCCTTTTTTATTTCCTAAAAATCGAAGGGCGAGGCGCACGCACCTCGCCCTTCCTTATCGCACCTTTGCTTATTTCGCAAACGTTAAGTTTGTAATGGTCATATAACCGTCTTGATTTTTAATATTGTTACCCGAACCGTCTTTTTGAACAGAGAAAGAAACAGTCTTATCCTGAACAAGCGATAATTCTGCTACCGAGTTATACGTTGTATCGATGCGAGTACGTCCCTCCGTTCCGTTATTCACGATGGCTTGATTCGAAATTTCGAAATCGGGCTTTATATAAACCTGAACCTTCGTATAACCTTGACTAATCATATAGTTGATATAGTCTGCGGAAATCCATGCGCCCCAAGCTCCGTTATCCGTTCCGAAAGAATTTGCAAACACAGCATTCTTCACGATAATCGAACCGTCTTCGTTATACGTTACGGTTACATTTGCACCGTGTTCGATATAGCCGTGCAGAACCTTAATCGTCAAAGCTTCCGTTACGTTCTTTACCGTATACATACCATTAGTAGCCGTAACTTCTTCATCGTTTACAAATACGATAAATTCGTTGCAACCCGATACCTTACTCGTAAGCGTAAACGTATAATCGCTGCCTTTTTCCGCCACGGTTGCGCCGTTGAACGTATAATAGCTGCTCGTTGCAGGAGCGGTTACCGCCACTTCGTCCTTTATGAACTGCAAACCGGAAAGAATCATATAACCGCCTTCTTGTACTTTCCAACCGCTTCCGTTGTGTTGCAACCAAATTTTCAAATTATCCGTTACGCTTTCAGGAAGATTCAACGTAGAAGTCTTTACCTTTGTATCAAAAACGTCGTTAGCCTGCCACAACGAGAAGTTGAGTCCGCCGCCCGTAACCATAGCCGTGTTTGCCAGCGTAGGATCGCTAAGCGTAATCGTAAGCGCCATCTTCTTGTAACCTTTACCGATCATGTAATTGATATAGTCCTTGGAAATCCAACCGTTGTTATTGTTGCTTTCTGCCGGTACGATCTTCTCGAACTTAATCGAACCGTCGTCGTTGTACGTAACCGTAACGTTGCTTTCGCATTCAATATAACCGTGAAGAACCTTAATCGTCAAATCGCCCGTAACGTTTTCAACGGTATACGTGCCGTTGTTGCCCGTCACTTCCGTATCGTTGGCGAATACGACGAAATCGTTACAATTCTTTACCTTACCCGTAAGCGTAAACGTATACGTTCCGCCGACAGGAGCCAAGCTTTCGCCCGTGAAGGCGTAATATGCGTTTTCGGCAGGAGCGATTACGTTAGCGGCTTCCGCATACGCTGCAATCGTGAACGTATAGGTTGCCGTCTTGCCGTCGATGATAGACGTAGCCACCACCGTAACGGTTGTACCTGCGGTTGCCGTTTCCGATACGATAACGGTGTTGCCGCTTAACGTTACGCCGTCTACTTCGCTTTCCAGACTGTATTCGATGTATTTTGCGTCCGCGGTCGTACCGAGAATTTCCGACCAACCTGCATTGATGGCGTTTTTTGTATTTTCAAAAGTGAAATCGCCTTTGAAGTTGTCTACGATACTCTTCGGGAGCGCGTACTTTTCGCCGATTGCCCAGAAAGTCGTATCCCATGCCTTCACGTTTTCACCGTGCGTTTCGTCTGCCAACAAATCTGCTTGCGTAGCGAAACCGCCGACAACTGCGTTGGTTGCCGCGCCGAACAATTTTTCGGAAAGCGAATCCGCCGCACCGATTACGTATACGCC
Source organism: uncultured Clostridia bacterium (assembly GCA_964515795.1). Lineage (GTDB taxonomy): Bacteria > Bacillota > Clostridia > Christensenellales > Borkfalkiaceae > Scatosoma. The sequence continues at coordinate 4,445 of CAZEVL010000030.1, forward strand.
GTTATAACCGTTGTTATCGCAATAACTACCGAGCAGACTTTTTTCCGACAATTCGGTAAGTTTACAATCCGTCACGTCGATCAACACGCTTTCAACCGTTCTGACAGGTCCGTTACCCGCCTTAAAGAAAGTAACCGCGTCTTCGTTGAACTTCTTAATATGCATGTATACGTTGCGAACCGTACCCTGACCTCTTTCCACGACCAAACCGGCTTCCGCGCCGACCGTTGCGTTTGTGAACGAAAGATTCTGTACGACGCCGTTTTTACCGTTTGTGACGATGAAACCGCTGTACTTTCCGCTCGTTTCCAAACCGTCGATATTGTGTCCGCAACCGTCGAAGATACCTTGGAAACCGCCCGCGATGCCGCGTCCCCAATCCTCGTCGATAACGCCTTCGATGTAATTGCCGCTTTCGTCTTTTAACGTGTTAGCCAAGGTTGTATTTGCGGTACTTACGCCCCAAATTTGGTTGTAGGCCATATACGGTTTCCAAACGCCGTTATATTCGATATCGCTGCCGAGAAGGAAGTAACCGGACGTTGCATGACCTTTTTGCGCTTCCAAACAAACCCCTGCGCGAACGGCGTTATCCGCCGCAATCGACTGCCAAGAATCCAATTCCGCTTTGGTATCGATGATCATCGTGTAAACATCTACCGTTGCCGTGTAAATCGTTTTTTCCGTTTCGACGGTCATGGTTTTGCCTTTGCCGAGTTCGCTCATCTTTGCGGGAAGTCCGTCGGTATAAGGCGTAAGCGTAGTGCCGTTGAGAGAGCCTTTCGCGTTTGCCGAATCGTAAATGACGTTGGACTCGTTTACGGTAACTTTCACAACCGTGCCTTCCACGCCTTCGGGCAACGTAAACGTAGCGTTCGCCGTTTCCATCGTCGTGGTTCCCGTCAAGGAAGCTTCGCCTTTGGCAACAGTGACGACAAGCGTCAACGTCAACGTTTCGTCGTTATATGTCGCCGTACCCGTGAACGTTTCCGTACCTGCCGCCTGCGCGACGAATTTGCCTTGCGAATACGTTGCAACGCCCTTTTCTTCCGACGACCAAGTCAACGTCATCTTCGTTTCGGTAGGCGTACCGTTTTTCACGAGCACTACGTCGCCGAGCGTAACGTCTTCGGTTTCGCCGAACTTCAAGCTAAGCGCATACGATTCGTTTTCCGAAGGACAGATAGCGTCGTTGGTAAAGCCTAAGGAAAGGGTGGTTTCCAATACGTTGATCGTAAACGTTTTACGAACCTCGTATCCGCGAACGGTGGTCGTTACCGTATACGTAACGCTGCCGACTTTTTTCGCAAGCACGGTCGCAGACGCGCCGTTTTGCGTCAATTCCGCAACGTCCGCGTCGCCGTCGGTTACGCTCCAAGTATAAGCAATGCCGTACGTTTCTTCGTCCAACTTCTTACCGTCGTACTTCACCGAAACGGAAACGGATTCCTGTTCCTCTTCATACAAAGAAAGCGAGGACACGGAGAATTCGATTTCGTGCGCGATCGTCGTTTTTTCTACCTTAACGGTATGCGTTGCCGTGACTTCGCCTGCCGTTGCGGTAATGATGACCGTACCCGCTTTCAAAGCGGTTACGACGCCGTTTTCAACCGTTGCCACGGACGTATCGGACGAGGACCAAGCGACGTTCGCGTCCGTACCCGTTACGCTCGCCGTCAACGTAAGCGTTTCGAATTCCGTTACGCTCGTCGCGCCGTTAATTGTGATTTTCGCTTCTTCCGAGCTCGAACTCGAACTGCTGCTTTCCTCGACGGAGGATTCGCTGTTGCCGCTGCTTTCACTGTTGTTAACGTCGGGCAACAAGCCGCACGAGGACAGCCCTGCACAAGCCAAAGCCATGCTCAAACCGACCAAGAAACATAAAAAGCCTTTTTTTCTCATAATTTTTCTCCTTAAAAATTTTCTTTTACAGATATTTCTATCTTTTTTACATTGTTTCGCATATTAAACGATACCCCACTTTTCGTACCACGAAGTCAGATATACGTTTTCTGCGTAATACTGATAATTCAGCTCCGTACAATCATCGTAGAAAGACTGTCTTTCGGATTGAATTTCCGCATTTGTATAATAGCCGGAATAATATTCGCAAATCATAAACCGAGGGAACAACGTTTCGATTTTGATATGTCTTACCAACGTGTTATACAATTCGGGGTCGCTCGTTTTATATTTTTCAACCGCCGCATACGCTTTGTCGCAAAGCTTCAACCAAGATTGCATCGTCGCCAAAGGCCAATATTTGATACTTTCCGAATCCGTACGACGTTGCGTATAGAATACTTCGGGATACTGTTCTTCCAACTGCTGCATGTGCCCTACGAGCGATTCGTAATACTCTCTCATCGGTTCAGCCGCGTCCTTGAAATAGTTTTCGAAGAACTTGTCGATCAACTCCCCGGAGTTCGCGTTTACATTTCTCGCAAGCGTCAAATTCAAATACGTCTTTAACGTACCGAAGCCCGTGCAAACGGCGTTGTTTTGCGCCTGATTGAATACGTATTGACAATTATTGCTCTTCAAGAAACGCAACGTTTCCGCGATGGAATCGAACGAATTGTACGGAACGAGCCAATGTACGAAGTTCGTATCGTAAATCCAACCGTACAAACGATTAGACAACAACGCCCATTTTTCGAAATTCGTCTTATACGCCTTATTTTCCGCATGATAGAAAGATTCTTCGTACGTGGCGTCGATAGGCGCGTAGAACACGCCGACGTTTTCATTGCAAACCAAACCGTTTTCATACGTTCTGTGATACGGGAGCTCCACGACTTCGCCGCCGCTAACGACGGTGTTTCGCATCTCGCCGTCTCCGTTTTCTTGTACGGTCGCCTTACAAATCGTATAGTTTCCGTCCGTGCCTTTTACGGGAGCTTCGCACGTTTCGCGATACGCAAAGAACAAAAGCGTAACTTCGCGCTTTTCCGTGCCGCTCTCTTCGGCGCGTCTGGTCAATTCCGCCTGTACCAAGTCGTCCAAATCGTTTACGAAAAGCATATACGTCGCCGTAAGTGAACCATATTCGTTTTTCATCGCGCTGCAAACGGGACATTCGCAATTTCCGTATTCGTCCTGACGGGTAAACGTCAAAGCCGCTGCGTTCGGTTGCGAGTCCAACGTTTTCATGACCGCTTCGTACGCCGTTTGCAACATTTCGTCGTATTCGGCTTGATCGCCGCGCGCGGAATAGCAAAGCTGCGTTGCGGAAACGTTATATTCGTCGGAAGTGCTTCCTGCATACCATTTGTAATGGCTGTCGGACTTGTTGTACGTTGCGGGAGGCAGATAATCGAACGAGTTATGACAAAATTGCCCGTCGATATACGTGAATATTTTTTCCGAAGTCATACCGGAAGCGATTTGTCCGGATTTCGAAATATAGCCGGAACGATCCACCAAATCGAAATCGGGTTTTTCCACGATATCCATATCGGGTAAGGTCGAACCGTCTTTCGTGTACACGATCGTATCTTCGGAATACCATTCGTAACCGAGCACCTCGCGCAAGAAAGCCTGACTGACGGTCTGGTATCCGTACAAGGAATTTACCTTCATGAATACGGAATTCCCCGCGCTTTTGATCATATAGCCGCTATACGCTAAATCCACGCCCGTTTCCCAAACGATTCCGGCTGCTTCTTCCATCGCCTCGTGGGAAAATACGATGTATTTTTTGTTTTCGGTATACGTCAAATCGCGGTCGGTAAGCAATTCGTCGTCAATCGACATATCTTGATCCGTGTCGTAATACACCTTTGCCACCGCACCCGTGCACTGCTCGATTTGCGTTGCCAAAAAGCTTGCCGCCTCGCGCGCACTGGAAGAATCCGTGCCGACTATAATCGCGTATTCGGTCGAGCCGTTGACGCAAAACGCCCTGCCGACTTCCTTCACCGTCTTTTTATGCAGAAGTTTATCCTCGCTGACAAGATGAATATCGGGGTCGGTTGCGTCCACGTACGAGCCTGTAAAAGAGCTTCCGCTGCTGTCGCCGCTATTGTCGCTTCCCGTGCCTCCGGGTTTATTAAAACATCCCGTTACGCACGTACATGCCAAAATTACGGACAACAAACCGATTATTTTTTTCTTCATAGTATCCTCCTTATTGCACCGTTACCGAATATTGTACCGTCGTTTGATTTCCCGTCCCGTCGGTAACGAGAATAACGAAACGATACTCGCCCGCATAGCGGAAGGTGTACGCATACTTCGTATACGACAAACTGCCGTCTGCATTCACGGTATAATCGTAGCCGAGCGTCGTCACGACACCGTTCGGGTTACGGACGTATCTGTATACGCTGATATCCGCCGCCGAAGACACGTTGTCCGAAACGGTTACTTCGGGAAGAATCACTCTGTCCCCTACGCTCGCCGTTGCCGACCACGTATTCGCAAGCGTTGCGTTCGGCGCAACTTGATCGAATATATTGACGGAATACGACACGGTGCTTGCTTTGTTACCGAAACAATCGGCTGCCGTATATTCTACGTTATACGCCCCGTATTGAGACAACAGAACGGTATATTCCGTGTCGGAATCCACCTTATCGAGGCGTTTTCCGTTTACGTCGGTAGCAACGTCGCCGTTCGGCGTTTTCACGGTAAGATAACAACGCACCGTCGTGTCTACGACGTCGCTTGCAATCGCTTTGGTAATTACGTATTCGTCGCCGAGGTCGTACATACCGCCGTATACGCCGTTAATCGCGATTCTCGGTACGATAATATCCGTATTTACGTTGGAAATCGTATGATTGTCCAAAGACGTTACGATATATCCCGAACCTGCGGTTGCGTTGACCAACTCCGCACTGATATAAACGCGTTCCGAAGCGAAGCCGTTAAACGCATTGCCGTTGTCGTCTTTCGCCACCGTCACGCCTACGGAATCTACGTAGAACTTGCCCGACTTATACGAGAACGTAAAATCGTCCAAAGCGTTCCCTGCGGAATCCGTACCCATATTGAAGCCTTTCGTCAACGCTCTGTCCGTATCGCCGAAACTTACCTGTGCATAGCTGCCCGTATGTTTCAAATACATCGTTACGGAAACGCTGCTGTCCGCATAATCGGTAAACGTAACCTTCAAGCCGTCGTAATTGCTTTGTCCGCGAATACCTTTAACTTTCAAAGAAGCGTTTTCCGCAGCCACGGGATTGATATACTTCCAAGCGGAATCTCCGTTCTCCGTCGCAAGCACCGTAAGCCCGGTCTTGCTACGCGTAGCCGTAACGTTTTCCGTCACGAACGCTTTTTCGATATAGAAATATTTTCTACCGTTTCCTGCGTCTTGCAACGGGAATACGACGGGCACTTTTTTCTCCGACTTCGCACCGCCGACCGTAAACGTCAAAGCCACGAAAGGATCGTTCTCTTCGGCAACCGGGATAAAGCTTTCGCCTGCGGTATAGGTATGTTCGCCGTTGGCGTCTTTCAAAAGCATATCCGCAACGCGAGCCTGTTTCTCCCCGGAGGAGTAGTCGTACGCGTACACGGTGGGAACGGTATATTCCATACCCGACACGAAATAACGCAACAACGTCGGCTCGTTGACGAACACGGGAACCTTGCCCGCCTCTACCGTAATCGTATAAGACGCCTCCGCAGTGATTCCGGAATAATCTTTCGCCACGTAACGCACCGTCCAAACGCCTGCTTTTTCGGGAATGAAATACTGATCCGTCACTATCGTCACGTCGTTGCCCGATTCCACGGTAACCGTTACGGTAACGTCGCCGCTACCGCCCGACACGATCGGATCAGCCAAACGAATGGTTTCGCCGCAGAGGCCGTTATCGGTCGCACCGTCGGGAACCGCAACGGAAACGGGATTGTCCAGTTTCTGTACGGAAGTTACCCAATATACGCGTTCCGCTGTGTTGCCGAAGTCATCCGTCGCCGTATATACCACGGCATACGTTCCGCTTCTCGTTACCGAGAACACGCCGTCTTGTACGGGAACTTCCATACGCGCCGCCGCGTTGTTATAATTGAAATATACTTTCGCCGTAACGGACAACTCGCCCGAATAATCGTCGAACGCCGTTGCCGTAGGTACGGGATATTTACCGCCGACTACCGCATACGGGATAAACGAATAGTTGCCCTGTTCGCACTTAACGTATTTTTCGTCCGCTTCTACCGTAATTTCGGGAGCGTCGCTTTCCACAAACTTGTTTTCGGACGTCAAATCATAGGAAAACAATTTGGAAATACAGAAATTCGCCGTTTCGCCGGAACATTCGACGGCTTGTATGGAAAGCGTCGCTTTACCGCTGGGGAACCCGTTCCAAATCGGCTCTTTCGCGTAATAAGCGGAATTGTCCAAATCCGCAACGTTTTTCCCGTTGACGACCACTTCGCAAGTCTTCGCGTCGAACGCCACCTTGAACGGCGTTTCGTCCGGTTCGGAAGCCCAAGAAGTACAAGCCGTCTTGCCTTCGTCGTTTATAAAATACTTACCGTTATAGGAATAGAACGACACGGGCAAAGGCGTACCGCGCAACCCGAGTATAACGCCGTTGGTAATAAACTTATCGCCCGAGAAGCCGCCTTGCGTCTGTCCCGTCCCTGCCGCCGTCCAATAACTCATAAACATGTAGTTATCGCTCGATTGCGAACGAGAACCGATCACCGTCAACGTCTGCGTAGGATCCTCTACGTCCGTAAGCGTAAACGTCAATCGTTCGAATTCGCTCATACCGACGTTTGCAGGATTGATAAACCCTTCGACGAGCGACGTTGCGGACGTCAATTCGGACACGTCGATAATTTTGTTGAAGGTCAGCGTATCCCCTTTGGCAAGCTCTACCAACAACCCGGAGGTGTTTCCTGCCTTCCCGTAGGATACGGAGCTTTTCTCTTTCGTGACGCGCCAAAGTTTATCCGCCACCACGAACGTTTCCTCGCTCGTATAATAACGGGACGAGGAATCCTTCGCCTCATACACCAACGTGTATTTTCCCGTTTCCGTCAACGCCAAGCCGGAATCGTTCAAAAATCTCGTAGTTCCGTTCGGATATACGAGTTTCGCTTCCGCCGAATAGCTTGTTCCGCCGATCGTCAACGTACGCGAAGGAATCGTTATCACGTCGTCGAGCACGTACTGTTCTTCCAACGCCACTTCGCTCCATTCGGCATTTTCCGTCGCGCGAGCAAGCGTACCCGCAAAAGCGGGCGCCAAGCAAGCACTTGCCGTCAATGCGCAAGCGGCAATCGATAATCTTTTCCAGATTTTTTTCATCAATATTTTCTCCTTGTCAAACTTAACCCTTTACGCCGCCCATCGTAAGATTTCCGAGCAAGCGTTTTTGGAATACCATAAACAATACGGTAACGGGCGCCGCCGTCAAAATAACCGTAGCCATTCTTGCGGGCACTTCCGTATAAATACTGTCGTTGCCTGCGTCCGCAGTCAAATTCATGATATAATACATACCATTTGCAATGGTCGGGAAACTCGGCATATAGATTTTCGGAGCCTGATAATCGTTCCAGAACGTGATAAACTTAATCAAAAGTACCGTAAAGAACGTATTTTTTATCAAAGGCAACGCAATCTTAAACAAAATCTGGAAGTTATTCGCCCCGTCCATTTTTGCCGCTTCCGTAAAAGAAATCGGCAAGGATTTGAAAATATCGTAAAAGACAAGGAAATACAACCCCAAAAAGTTTGCTTTCATAATCCAAAGTCCCCAAATATGGTTGATTATACCCAAACTCTTTGCTATTTCAATTTCCGAAGGCATGCTGCCGACGATGGGAATCATCATAACGACGATAACGGTCGTATGGATGACTTTTGAAAATTTATACGGGAAACGGGAACAAGCGTACGCCATAATGCACGGAACAACCGTCGCCGTAATCGCACAGCCGCCCGCATACAAGAACGTATACCCGTACATCGTAAACAATTTTACTTTCAGCGGTTCTCTCCCGAACGCCGCACCGACGGACATTTGGAAATCGTTAAACATACGGCGGAACGTGTAAAAGAACAGCGAACCTGCCTTTCTCGCTTCGTCTAAATTGAAACGTTTCAACATATCCGAAAGGCTTCCGGAATCCCAAGACGAGTAATAGCGATCGAAATCGAGCCAAAACCCGTATCTGTCCAATTCGTAAACGCTTTGGTTTACTTTCATGGAGGTAACAATCGTCCAAGCCAACAAATAGAACAAGCTCAGACAATACACGATCAAAATGACCAACAACGCGATCGTTAACGGAGTAAACGGATTTCTTTCAGTTTTTACTGCTTTTTTTCCTAACATAGCACACTCACTCCTCACTCGGTCCGTATTTTTCCAACGCCCAACGAATCAACAACGTTACGGGAACGGTAAAGATCGTCAACACAACGCCGATTGCCGAATAATACGGCAAACTCGCCGCGCCGTTCGTATCCGTCATATTTTGGAATCTCCCCGCAACTTCGACGAAGAACCAATACCCGATACTCGTTTCGCTTGCCAACGCACCGCTGCCGAACATATCGTATGCGCCGTATTGATTGATACAAATCCCTGCGATCCCCGTAATCAAAAATACGGTGATGGTCGAATAGGTAAGCGGCAACACGATATACCAAAACTCTTTAATTCCCGTTGCGCCGTCCAAATGCGCGGATTCGATAATCTCTTCGGATATCCCCGCCATCTTGTTGGAATACATCAATACGTTTACACCGAAACTAATCCAAACGTTGAAAAACATCAAAACGGCAAAACGATATTCTCTCGTCGTATCCAAAAGATTGCCTACGCTCGGCATCATATACGGCAAGCAATCGATCAGGAAATACTTAAAGATAGCCGCCATAACCAAGCTCGACAAAATCTGCGGAAGATATAAAATGACGCGGAACGCGCCCCATGCGGGAAGTTTTTTGAAGATATAATACGCAAATAACAACCCTAAGGGCAAACCTACGCCCGTCGTAATCAAAAACGCTTTTAAGGAAACGCCGAAATACGTCCTAAAATCCGGTCCGACAAACCACTTGAACGCATTTTTGAAATTTTCGAAGCTGGCGGAAGATACCCATTCTCTGCTGACCTTATCTATCGTTATTTTCTTGAACGCCATAACGACGGAATTAAAATTTACCCCGATGTAAAAAATACAAAATTGCAACACCGGTAAAGCCACCAGAATGCAGTAAAACAGCAAATCCTGTCTATTCGCTTTCGAGTGCGACTTTAATGAATTCGTTTTTTTCATCTTTTATCCTTTCTCACGGAACTCCGCACCGCTCGGCACGGAGCTCCGTAATGCTGATTTTGTTAAAAATTATTTAATGATAGCACCGCTATTCCACAAATCTAATTGGTAATTATACAAACCGTCGAAATATTCTTTCGCACTCTTACCCTTTCTGAATTCGTCGAACGCCACTTTTACGATAGCCGTATTTGCCGTATATCTGGAGCTGTACATACTCTTATAATCCGTAAAGTTTTCTTCGTTCAACTGATAGAAAGCGTTTTGCGAATAGCCGTAAACGATATCGGAATTTTCCTGCATTTCCACGAGGGAACGTCCGTAAGCGGACATATTCGCCTTCTGGCTGTCGCTCATCGTATATTTAACGGCTTTCGTCGTATCGGTAATTTCGGAGAATTCTGCCAAAGATTTGTCCGTATATGCGAACTGCAAGAAGTCGATTGCGATTTCTTTCGCAGCCGAGCTGATGTTTTTACCGAGGAACGCAAGCGAGTTGTGCGTATCCATCAACGTGTAGCCGTTGCCGCCGTTTTTCATCGTCGTGGCACGCGTTTCCGCCTGTGCTTCCGTTGCGCAAGGAAGAGGCATCCAACCGAATCTGTCTCTGTAATCCTCACCCGACAACTGCTGTGCTTGGTTGAAGTGGCTGTCCGCTTCCATTTCCCACCAACAACCTTCGATCATCATTGCCGAAGCTTCATCGATGATGAATTCACGCTGCGTAGCGGTCTGTTCTTTCGTATCTTCGATAGAACCTGCGGTATACCAGTTTTCGTCCGCAATCGTTTCCAAGAAAGAAAGCGCGTAGTATTTACCTGCCTGTTTGGAAAGTTCGTAACCGTTGGTCGAACCGTCGATTTTCGTATCGCCGAGCGAGCTTACCTTACCGCTTGCGTCTACGGAAACGAGATTCTTCGCCGTACCGTCATACGAATAGTTCAACGACATTTGTTCCAAACCTTCGTAGCTTGCCGAAAGTGCGGTAATGAACCAGTTCAAATATTCCTGTCTGTATCTGCCCGCCCAAGAAATCGGCGACTTGTTTACGGAAATATAACTGCACAATGCGTAAAATTCTTCGTACGTCGTAGGAAGCCCGTCGTCGTCCGTGCCGTATTGTCCGTCGGGACCTGCCGTTCTTTGGCTTGCGTCGGACGTAAAGCAAAGGTTGGGTGCGTCTTCCAAATCCTCCTTATTGTAACCTTTCTGGAAATACCAACCGTTTTCCGCAAACAAATGCTTGTTGTAAACGATGCCTACGTATCCTGTATAGTGAGGAATACCGTAATAGGTGTCGCCGACGCCGTCGTTATCGGTATCGATTTTGTAGAACGCTTTCTGTTCTTCGCTCAATTTGCTCTCGATCGTCGTACCTTTTTCATAAGGGTTTTCGGTCGTCAAAACTTCCGTCATCGGGGAGAAAACGTTGCCTTGTTTTACGTATTTGTTATACAAAACCTGTTCTTGGAAAACGATGTCGTAAGGTACGTTGTTTTGCGCGATAACCGTCATCATCGTTTTTTCCGATTCGATGTTGAATTCCACGCCGTCGTACGTAACGCCGTCTACGACGAATTCCTTACCTGCACGTTCCGCCTTGTACCGCGCAACTACCGTATCTAACCATTCTCTGCCGTAACCGCCGCCGAAATTAAAAACGGAAATCTCATACGGATTCTTTACTCCGAGGCTTTCGTTAACATTCCCGGACGATGCGGAATTGTCGCTGTTTCCGCCGCCCGTGCCGCCGCACGCAACGGAGCTGAAACACATTGCCATAGCCATTGCACTTACCAAAAGTTTGCTGATTTTTTTCTTCATAATTTTTCTCCTTGCTTTCTATTTTTTATTTTTATTTTGCTGTTTTAATTAGGGGTACGGACGATTTTCACGGTTCTACGCGCTTCCCTTCGCTTCGATACGCCGCCAAAACAAGCCGAACGACCTTTGCCGCTTCCTTACCGTCTATCGGGAATTTTTCGCCTGTTTCCGCACAACGATAAAAGTCCTCGATCAACAGGTCGTGTCCGCTGCCGTAGCAGGGTTTGCCTCGATAGGAAAGCGAACTTTCTTCAAACAACGTTTCTCCGTCCCTCGTGACGCGTTGCGGCGTGATTTGCAAAATGCCTCGCTTAGTTTTAAGGCTGATCAGCACGGGGAAGTCGCTTTCGTTGCCGTTCGTGGCGAAAAAGGTAAACGGTGCCTCCGCTTCGCACAAGACCGAAGCCGTGTCCTCCGTTTCGATAGCGTCTTGCAACGTCAAATTCGACGTCGTCGCGCGCAGCGATTGCACGTCTCCGCAAAACCATTGCAGAAGATCGAGCGTATGCAACGCTTGATTGATCAACACGCCGCCGCCCTCCGTCGAGCTTTTTCCTCGCCAAGACGCGCTGTCGTAATAGGTCTTATCCCTATGCCATGCTACGTAACCGACTGCGGAAACGGGCGGATCGTTTTGCAAATACGATTTTACGAATCTGTTGACCGCCAAATACCTGTTCTGTAAACATACGCCGAGTTGCGCACGACTGTTTCGTTCCGCAACCGAAACGGCGTCTATCTCCTCCGCACGGATACACAACGGCTTTTCACAAAGCACGTGCACGTTGCGTTCCAATGCGGCGACGATCATTTCCGCATGCAAATAATGAGGTGTACAGATATGCACGACGTCGGGTTTACATTCGTCCAACATACGAATATAATCGGAATACTTTGCCGCCGCTCCGTAATCGACAAGCTTTCGCTCGTCCGTGTCGCAAACGGCAACAAGCTCCGCACGCTCTTTCGCGAGCTCCGCATGCAGCTTTCCTATTACGCCCAACCCTACGATTGCCGCTCTCATTTTTTATTACCGAAAGAACCGGAAGTATCCGCCACCGTTTCCACGACGTTTTCCTTCAATCGCGAATTTTTGCGACGTGCTTCCAATGCCTGCAAATAGGCGTCTTCGTCAACGGGCAAACGAATTTCCTCGCCGCCGTTCCAACCGGACAATTCGATAGCGTTCATCAATTCCACGCCGTTAATGCCGTCCGTGCCTTGAACGAATTGTTCTTCCAAACCGAGAAGGGAATCGGCAAAATTATTGATAATCCCGACATGTTGGGGATTTTCTCCGTCCGTTTCCACTTCGATTTTCTCACACTCGGGACGAGCGAATCCGTTTTCCGCCTTATAGGAGAACGCCTGACTGTCCTCGTTGTTTTTATACCAGAACAATTTATCGCCTTCGCAAAGCAACTTGCCTTTCGTGCCGGAAATTTCCAAACGATTCGTACCAGGCGTTTCGCCCGTCGTGGTGATGAATACGCCCGTCGCACCGTTTTTATACGTGAAATAAGCGGTTACTTCGTCCTCGACCTCGATATCGTGCCATTTTCCGTACTGACAGAAACCGCGTACCATTTGCGGCATTTCCCCGACGATCCATTGTACGAGGTCGATTTGGTGGGGACACTGATTGATCAACACACCGCCGCCTTCGCCTGCCCAAGTCGCACGCCAACCGCCGCTGTTGTAATACGCCTGCGTTCTGAACCAATCCGTAATAATCCAGTTCACGCGTTGCAATTCCCCGATGTCGCCGTTTGCAATCATCTCGCGCATTTTGCGATACACGCAATTCGTACGCTGATTAAACATCATTCCGAATTTCGCATTGCAAGTCTTGGCATACTCGTTCATTTCACGGACTTGTTTCGTATATACGCCGGCGGGCTTATCGCAGATTACGTGAATCCCGCGTTTCAAACACGCTTTCACCAACGGCGCATGGTCGTAATGCGGCGTTTCCACCAAAACAACGTCGCATAACCCGCTGTCTAAAAACGCTTCGTCGTCCTCGAACGCGCTCCACTGCATTTCCGGATATTTTTCTCTCAACGCTTTTATTTTTTGCGGATTGGTATCCGCAACCGCTGTCAATACGCCGTTTTTAATCAAGCCTTGCGCAAACAATCCCGTATAATACGAGCCTTGATTTCCGGCACCGATGATGCCGAATCTTACCTTTTCCATTTTCTGCATACCCCTTTGATTTATTTAACGAAAACGCCGTCGATTTCTTTATATCCGACTTCGTTCAACAACTTTTTAAGTGCGCTTACCGCCGCGTCGAACGCCTCGCGTCCGCTATCGTAAACGAATTCGTGTTTCATTTCCGTATTGTCGATATTCTTATACGCGTCGAAAAGCGCGAGATGCGGTTCCAAAGTCAATACCTTATCGTCCGTAATCATTTCCAACAACGTCTTGATTTTTCCGTCGCCGTAGCCGGCAGGCACCAACGCGCCCGTTTCCGTCCGAACGTCTTTAATATGGAAATACCCCGTCGTCTTATGGAACAACGACAACGTCGTATCCGCCGCTTCTCCGCATTGCAAATAGTTTGCGGGATCGTAAATATATTTCAATCCGTCAACGTTTTGCATAATCTTCGAAACGCAATCCGCGGTATCGCCGTAAATATCCTTTTCGTTTTCGTGATACAGCGTTACGCCGTATTCTTTTGCGACGGCAACCATCTCCGTAAGCCGTGCAAATACCTTTTCTTCCTTTTCCTTCGCATTGAAAAAGCTGAACATACGAATCTTGTCCGTCTTGAAAATGTTCGCCAACTTGCATACGTGTCTTACAAGCGCGTTATATTCCTCGGGATCGATATCGATATCCGCCTTACCGAGCGGCGAACCGATCGACCATACCGAAATACCGTTCTCCTCAAACGTCTTTTGATACGCCTTCGCTTCTTCCTCGGTAAACACGGAAACGTTCTTTCCGTCGATACTGCGCAACTCCGTCAAAGAAATGCCGTTCTCTTTCATTGCGGCAATTTGTTCTTCGATACTGCTGCCTGCTTCGTCTGAAAATGCGCTGAGCCTAATCATTGTTTTTACCTCTTTCACGATTTTTGAATTCTTTCTCTCTTAAATCCTTTTACTTGCTTATTGCATAAGCAAGTAGGGCTATAGCCCTAAAAATTTTCGATTCGTTTCTTAAATTTTCTTCAACACGTCCGCGAAGGTATCTGCCATCGCGTAGGTTTGTTCCGCCATGCCGC